>NZ_VYIK01000519.1 GCF_008709575.1 Mycobacterium sp. | reverse complement strand
AACCTCGACGGCGACACCGGCTCCGACGGGTCCACCCCACAGGACCGCGCCAACGCCGCCGGCTTCCACGGCAAGGCGGCCGAAACCGTGGCGATCAATCCCGCCCTCGCGATCAGCGGCATCGAGATCCTCAACCAGTGGTATTACAACCCCGCATATTTCGCCATCATGTCCGACTGCGCCAACTCCCAGATTGGAGTGTGGACGGAAAACAGTCTGAATCGCACCGTCGTGGTGGCCGTCTACGGACAGCCTCAGTGACTCCGTCGACGCGACCGAAAGTACAACGGAAACAGCACTTCTCATTCCAGGCCTCACCGATTGGAGAGTGATCAGATGGATATGGATCCCAACCCCGACTATGACGCCAGCGACGAAATCGAGTTCGCCATCAACTGGTTCGCCTGGATCCTCCGCGGCGTGTACCCGCCGCCCGGCATTCCGCCGGCGTAGGGCAGGCATGAGGCCGTCGTCGGCACCCGGCTTGCGCGTTTACACGTCCGACTGCGGTCTGTCCACAACTTTTGCAATACCCATCCGGTCGAGCGCGTAAGGAGTC
>NZ_VYIK01000518.1 GCF_008709575.1 Mycobacterium sp. | reverse complement strand
AACTAGCTGAGGCACCACCACCGGCCACGCGCTCAAAGTACGTCAGGCACGTCGCATTCTTCACTATTTCTGAGGAAAACGTCGATAATCGACGCTAGTGGCGTTGACCACACCGTGCCTTTGTCTGTGAGCTGCCCCATGATCGCCGCTGAAAAGGTCTGATATGCCGTTGACGTACGACACGCTGTTCGTCGGCGGCCGGTGGGTTCGTCCAACCGGCTCTTCGACGATCACAGCGGTGTCGGCGAGTACGGAGGAGGTGCTGGGGTCCGCGCCGCGGGCCACCGAGGCCGAGGTCGACGCGGCAGTCGCCGCGGCGCGCGCGGCGAGTGATGATCCCGGTGGCTGGGCAGGGTGGGCGCCGGCCCGTCGCGCCGAGGCTTTAGAGCGGCTGGCCGCGGCACTGGAACGGCGAGCAGCAGAAATCGCCAGGCGGGTCAGCAGCCAAAACGGATTGCCGATCACTATTTCTCAGCAGGTCGAGGGCGCGTTCCCGGCGATGCTGATCCGCTACTACGCCGAGATGATCCGAGATCGTGACCCTGAGGAGGTGCGCCCC
>NZ_VYIK01000517.1 GCF_008709575.1 Mycobacterium sp. | reverse complement strand
CGCATTCTCCGCAGCGGTCGGTGCTGCGTAGGGACCCCAATCCGGTTCGGAATCACGAATGTCCACAGCGATCTTTCCGGCGAATCCACGGGGCCCGGTCGACATTGGCGACCTGGCACAGGTTTTCACGGGGTGGCGAGCAGGCGTGCAAGCAAACACTGTTCTGCAACGGCGGTAGGGTGACAGAGGCCGCGGCGAGATAGGAGGTCGAGTTCGTGCGGATCGTGGCCCTGGAGGAGCATTTCGCCACCAAGCAGTTCTTCGAAGGCCCGGGGCGCGAGCACTTCGAACGCATGGCGTCGGGATCGCAACGGTTTCCCGGCGGTGCGGGCAGGCTCGCCGAGCGGTTGAGTGACGTGGCGTCCGGGCGCATCGCCGAGATGGACGCGGCGGGCATCGACGTTCAGGTGTTGTCGCTGACGGCTCCGGGACTGGAGCAAGTGCCCGGTTCCGACGCCGTTGCCCTGGCCAGGGCGATCAACGACGACCTGGCCGCTGCGATCGGTGATCATCCGCAGCGGCTGGCCGGGTTTGCCGCGCTGCCGACGGCCGACCCGGCC
>NZ_VYIK01000516.1 GCF_008709575.1 Mycobacterium sp. | reverse complement strand
GGCGTCGTTGAGGGCGGCGGGGTACGGATGACTCGGCGGCGTTCGATAGTCCACCGTTCCTAGACACTGAGCGGAAGTCAGTTCTGCTCTGTGGGCGGCCCCGAACGGTGTTGGGTCGCCTGGTTGCCCGCGTTCTTCGACCCGGGTGGTTTCGCGGATCGTGTCCGTGTTCTGACCGCGGGGTGGCGGGTTTCCTCGCGTCGTCGAGTGCCGGGTGCGGCCTGGCCGGTCCGATGCCCGGCCACATCGCTCTGGTGTGGTCGGGGCGGTGCCGTCCGTCGCCGGATCCGGTGCCCAAGGGCGCGCCGTCCGATCGCCACGCTCGCGGCGTGGTGACGGGTGGTCTGTGGGTGGGCGGCAGTCAAGGGCTCCTGCCAGTGCTGCGCACCCCATTTCGAGGTGTAGGCGGGATCGACGGCGATAACGGCGATCCCGGTGTCGCCTGCCATCGCCAGCAACCGGGCGCGCAGCCGTGCGGTGGGCATCCCGGAGATGATCCGCCGGAACCGGCGCCGGCGGCCATGCTTTTCCCGTGTCGTGGAGTCGGTGAAGTCGAGATC
>NZ_VYIK01000515.1 GCF_008709575.1 Mycobacterium sp. | reverse complement strand
AACCTTTTTGGCTCTACCGGTTCGCGGCCTGGGTCGCGATCGTCGCCGGGATCGTGTTCGTCGTGGCGGTGATTTTCTTCTCCGGTGCGTTTGTCGCCCACCACGGCAGCTACCGCGGTCACAAGTGTCACCACCGGCACCATCACTCCATGGTCGAGCAGGGCGGTCACCGTCGCGGCGCGGGCGGCGACAGCGGCAGGACCGGCCCGCCCGGACCCGGGCAGCCGCCCCGGTCCGTCCTGCCGTCGACCGCTCCGGCGACCCCGTAACACACCCAAAGCCCGGCATCCCGATGGGATCCCGGCGGACCGGGCGAACCTGTCAGTTTGTCGTCATTTCAGGTTCGTCCCTTCCATAGCGGCACATCGCGTCGGCATTATCAGGGTATGACTGAGACACCTGCGCCGACACCCGAGCCCGCTAGCCAACCGGCTACCGCCGCCGCGCCACCAGCGTTTCCACCCCCTATGTACGCGGCGAAGCCGATCCGGCTTTATCAGGCCGCAGCGTGGGTGGTGATCGTCGCGGGCATCGTTTTCGTGATCGCGACGATCTTCTTCA
>NZ_VYIK01000514.1 GCF_008709575.1 Mycobacterium sp. | reverse complement strand
CAAAGGTGGGCTCGAACCGCCCTACCCGCAGCACTTCGCTGACCTTCTTGACCTTCATGCGTCCATCATCGCGTAGGCGTGACGCACTGAACCGGTCTCCGCCCCGGTTCGAGCTGCCGACGCCAATACCCGACGATTGGTGGAAGTTTCTGGCCTGCAGAGACTGAATTGACGAGCCTGAGTGGTCGCCGTACTCTGCTCTGTAGAGCAGGATATTTTTCTGCTATCCAGAGAGTGTGTCGGACGAGGTTTGGCGTGACAGATCAGCGGCAGATTTTCGACGATATTCGCCGCGGGATGATTCCCGCCCATGCGTACAACGATGCGGATCTATTCGCCCTGGAAAAAGAGCGGATCTTTGGCCGCGCCTGGCAATTCGTGGCTCATGAGTCGGAGATCCCACAGGACGGGGATTACGTCGTGCGGCGAGTTTTGAACGACTCTTTCATCATTGCCCGTGATTCGAAGGGTGAGGTTCGGGCCATGTTTAACATGTGCCTGCACCGCGGCATGCAGGTGTGCCGTGCCGAGATGGGCAACGCCTCGAATTTCCGTTGTCCGT
>NZ_VYIK01000513.1 GCF_008709575.1 Mycobacterium sp. | reverse complement strand
CGGGGATGCTGGCCGCGCTGCACGTGCTGGCCGCGCTCGGCGAACAGCAGCGGCCGCTCTCCGAGCTGACCGCCGATTACCGACGCTACGAATCGTCCGGCGAGATCAACTTCACCGTTGTCGACGCGCAGGCGTGCGTCGCGGCGGTGCTGAGGTCCTTCGGCACCCGCGTCCACTCGATCGACCGCCTGGACGGGTTGACGGTGGACCTCGACAACGGCAGCTGGTTCAACCTGCGCAGCTCCAACACCGAGCCACTGCTGCGGCTCAATGTCGAGGGTCGCTGCGCCGAGGACGTCGACGCGGTGGTGCGACAGGTCGCCGCTGCCATCACCGCCGAAACGGCCGGCGAGGCGGTGCCTTCGCACGGGCTGTCGCACGAGGCCGTCAGGTGAGCGCAACACAGGCCGTCATCGACCTCGATGACACCGACGCCCTGATCGAGGCTGATCGCGGGGGGCTGCTGCGGGCGGCGTCGACGGCGGGCGCCCAGGTGCGCGCGACGGCCGCAGCCCTCGACGAGGGCGCTTTGGAGTCGGTGTGCGACGGCGGCCGTCCCCGCA
>NZ_VYIK01000512.1 GCF_008709575.1 Mycobacterium sp. | reverse complement strand
ATGGGCGGGTCCTTCGGCGGATACCTGGCCAACTGGCTGGCCGGCCAGACCGACCGGTTCGCCGCCATCGTCAGCCATGCCGGCCTGTGGGCGCTGGATCAATTCGGGCCGACCACCGACCAGGCCTACTACTGGCGCCGGGAGATGACCCCGCAGATGGCCGCCGTCCACTCGCCGCACCGGTTTGTCGAGCGGATCACCACTGCGATGCTGGTCATCCACGGCGAGAAGGACTATCGGGTGCCCATCGGCGAAGCCTTGCGGCTGTGGTACGAGCTGCTTGCATTGTCCGGCCTGCCCGCCGGAGACGATGGCCAAAGCCCGCACCGGTTTTTGTACTTCCCGTCGGAGCACCACTGGATCCTCGCACCGCAGCACACCAAGATCTTCTACCAGGTGGTGATCGCGTTCCTGGCCGTCAATGTGCTCGGCCAGGCCGGTGAACTTCCGGAAATCCTCGGAGTAGCGTCTGCGCCGTGACGGAAATACAGCGCGAATTCGACATCGTCGTCTACGGCGCGACGGGCTTCGTGGGCAAGCTTACTGCCGAGTATTTGGCCGGGG
>NZ_VYIK01000511.1 GCF_008709575.1 Mycobacterium sp. | reverse complement strand
CCAGGTTGACCAGCACCTCCAGGTCGGGTTGCAACAGGTCGGCCAGCGGGTTGCCCACCACAGGCAGCGCGCGCAGCGGGTCCAGCAGCGGCAGATCCGCGGTGGGAATCATGTAGTAAGTGGTGGTGGTGTCGGGTGGGACGGTGGGCAGTTTGATCGCCTCACCACCCTCATCGACGGGTAAAAGCTGCTCGGCTGTCAGAGCCGTGGAATAGATGGGGTGCACGTACAAGATGCCCAGGATCGAGTTGAGGTCGCACAGCGCGTTGATCGGGTACTGGCAGACGTCGGCGAAGCCGTCGTATTCCTGCGTGTAGATGGTGGTCGGGTACAGATCCGACGGCGTCGCGCCGTTGAACGTGATCCCCAGGCTGGGCAGATACAGGCCGTCCGCGCGTTCGAACAAACCACCGTTGGGCAGGTTCGGGTCACCGGTCAACACGAAGGACACCTTGTCCGAGGGCACCCCCTCGTCGGCGAGCGCGGTCATGGTCATGCCCGCGATCGTCGAACTCTGGGACTGACCCTTCATGACCACGTCGAAGCCGTCTTTGACTTGCTGGG
>NZ_VYIK01000510.1 GCF_008709575.1 Mycobacterium sp. | reverse complement strand
ACCACGTGCTGGACACGGCGGTCGCGCTCGGTGCCGTCCCGCCGCGCTTCGCGGCCGTCGGCCCCCCGGGCTCACTCGAGTGCTACTTCGCCATGGCCCGAGGTGCGAGCGTGGAGGGCGTCGCAGTCCCGCCGCTCGAGCTGACCAAGTGGTTCGACACCAACTACCACCAGCTCGTGCCGGAGATCGGCCCCGACACCGTGTTCGCTCTCGATCCGGCGAAGGCGCTGGGTGAGCTGGAGGAGGCGCGGAGCCTCGGCATCGAGACCACGCCGGTGCTCCTCGGTCCCTTCACCTTCCTTCTGCGCAGCGCGTCGACGGCG
Organism: Mycobacterium sp.; assembly: GCF_008709575.1. Classification (GTDB taxonomy): domain Bacteria; phylum Actinomycetota; class Actinomycetes; order Mycobacteriales; family Mycobacteriaceae; genus Mycobacterium. Next base: position 244 of record NZ_VYIK01000510.1, on the reverse strand, counting down.
CCGGGTCGGTCCCCGCTCTCGCTCCTCGACCGGCTGGGCGCGCTCTACTGCGACTTCCTGGCGGAGCTCGCCAGTCGGGACGTCGGCTGGGTCCGTCTGGACGAACCGGCTCTGGTCGAAGACCGTCGCCCCGAGGAGCTGGACGCCCTCCGAGACCTCTCCCGGAGGATCGGCGAGACGCCGAGTCGACCTCGGCTGGTGATCTCCACCTACTTCGGGCATGTCGGGGAGGCGATGACGGTCC
>NZ_VYIK01000050.1 GCF_008709575.1 Mycobacterium sp. | reverse complement strand
CCAACGGCACGCACAGCTGGGAGTACTGGGGCGCGCAGCTGCAGGCGATGAAGCCCGACCTGCAGCGTGCCCTGGGGGGCCGCATGACTTGACTGGGCGTCGTCCCGGGTCATGCTGCGCGCGCCCGCAACCCGTCCGGATCGGTGATCTCGATGACCGCGTACCCGACCGTGATCAGACGATCGCGCTCGAACTCTTTGAGGATCTTGTTGATCGACGGACGCTGCGCGCCGAGCATCGCGGCGATGGTGCGTTGCGCGAGTTCGACTCGCTGCTCGACGGCCTCGTCGAGCAGAAGCTGTGCGAGCTGGGCGGGCAGGGGTCTGCCCAGCATGCTGATCAGCCTGGCCTGGCCCGCCGACACCCGTTGGGCCACACTCGACAGCCACCGCCGCGAGATGGCCGGGCGGGTGGCGAGCAGCCGCTCAAATGCCTGCCGCTCCAGGAACAGGCAGGTGGCGTCGGTCAACGTCCGTGCCGTGTAAAACAGCGGCATGTCCAACAGCAGGGGGATGTCGCCGTCCACATCGCCGGGACGAAGAACATCCACGACAGCGCGCCGTCGCCCGGATCCGACGGCGAGCTCGATCTGTCCCTGCCGCACAATCCACACCCCGTCAGCGGCCTGATCGCCGAGGAAGACCACTTGCCCGGGTGCGAAGTGCTTGGCTTGCAAGGTTTCGGCGAGTGCCGACAGATCGTTGGGGTGCAGTGGCGCCGCTGCGCCGCGACCAACGCAGCGTGCCACCCAGGCCGCGTGTCGCACCTGCGCGTCGGGAGGCTGCTGCCCGCCGGTCAGCGACTGCACAATATTCCTGAGCGGACTGGAAGAGTGGTCGGACATCGCGCCTCCTCGATCGCACAACCGATGGTGACATCCTGCCAACAAGCTGGCTACCGCAATGTCATCTCGCTGACAAGTTCGGAGGTCGAAACCTGTCGGCGAGACCACCCGACGGCACCGTCTGCGCGATCAACGAGGGCTCGATGCGATGCGCTGACGGCGCTGACGCAGCTACGGATCTCGACGCTCACCAGTCTCGGCGAAGTGTCATCCTGGCGACACTCGTGACTGGGTCCGGCATCGCCGTTTGTTGGGTGAGATATGACGACTGCATTTGTGCTTTCCGGGGGTGCGAGTCTGGGTTCGATCCAGGTGGGGATGCTGCTCGGTCTGGCCGAGGCCGGGATCGTGCCAGACCTGCTGGTCGGCACATCGGTGGGTGCGGTCAACGGCGGCTGGGTGGCGTCGCGACCCGATGCCGGCGGGATCGGCGCGCTGGCCGACCTGTGGCGGTCGCTGTCGCGAGACGACGTGTTCCCCACCCGCCCGATCGTCGGGCTCCTGGGGTTTCTCGGTTGGCGTGCGAACCTGGTGCCCGCCACGGGCCTGCGGCGACTTCTCGGCAACAATCTGCAGTTCACCCGGCTCGAGGACGCGCCGATCGCCCTGCATGTGGTCGCCACCGACGTGCGTTCGGGTTGCGATGTCTTGTTGTCGTCGGGGGACGCGGTCGACGCGGTCGTAGCCAGCGCCGCCATTCCCGCCGTGTTCCCACCGGTGAATATCAACGGACGGGACCTGATCGACGGGGGTGTGGTGAACAACACCCCGCTCTCTCACGCCGTCGCGCTCGGCGCCGATGTGATCTGGGTGCTGCCCACCGGCTATGCGTGCGCCCTACCCCGGGCCCCCAAGGGGGCGCTGGCGATGGCATTGCACGCCTTGACCCTCGCCATCAACCAACGCCTGGCCGTCGACGTCGCCCGCTTCGAAGACGTGGTCGACCTGCGCGTCGTTCCCCCGCTGTGCCCCCTCGGCATCTCACCAATCGACTTCACCCATACGGCACAGCTCATCGAGCGGTCGCATGCCACCACCTGTGAGTGGCTGGCGACACGGCATCCCGGCACCGGTCAGGCAGCCTTGCTTGAGCCACACCGGCACTGAGCGCAGTGCCGCCGACCGGCGCAGCTGCCGGCCCGGGAGCGGCTGCCGAAAAAGCTGCCGAAACCACGCAAACAGCACTGCGTTGATCATCTGCCGCCCAAGGAGAACGTCGCCGCCGCACCCGCATGATCGGGATTGACGAGTCCATTATGGCCAGCAGGATCGTCGCGGTGGGTCGAAGGCACGCCGAAGGCCACGTCATCGCGCCCGAGTGTCCGCTATTGAGTGAGAAATGTTGCTAGGGATTCGGTCTCAATCTGTTGTGACAGCGACGTGCGCTCATTCACTGAAAAGCAACGCCCGTACGGCCAGCACCACCGGACGCACCGCGGGCAACCTCTCGACGAGAAACATCGTTCGCCAACAAGCAAAGCCATTCACTTCGAGTGCGTTATGCGCATACCGGACAGCGGGATATCGGGATGGCGAGCAAAATACGGCCATGGCCAGGGCTCGAAAGCGAGGCGGAAATCAGCTCCCGATATCACAGACCACCGCCGGATAGAACCCGGCCGCCGCAGCCCCCAACACCAGCTGTGCGACCGTCAAGCTCACCGTCCTGGTTGAATGCTGTTGCTGCTGAGAAGAATCCTCAAGCCGAAGGAAAAGCTTCCCGAAGCCCATCCGTCGGTGGTGGCTGGCAAGCCGAGGTCGGCGTTCATTTGCAGCGTGGCAGTAGCGATGTCAACTCGGTCGAGGAAACTCACCACATACAACAGCAAGAGCAATGGCAACAATCGTCACGCCAGCTCACGCTGGCAGGTCGGCCCGGCGATCCGTGGACACGTCACTCGGCGAGCCGGGTCAGCGGCCCGGCAAAGGGAGTACGCCGCGGCGGCAGCGTCACTTACGGGGTTGGATTTTCGGGCCGCTCCCCGCCGAGCTAGCCAGGTGGGGTCCTGTTTGTTCCAGCCGGCACGTCGGGATCGGGAGTCACCGTAGGGGGCGCGGGTAGCGGGGTCGGCGGCAGCCCACCCCCGATGGAGGCCTGGCGCACGCCGACGACGAGGGTGAGGACGTAGGTCGGTGGGGTGTCCGGCGGGAAACCCAGCACGCGCACGTCGTCGGGGATCGGGTCGGGTCGCAGGCAAATCGTCGCCAAGCCCCTGCCGGCCCAATAATCTTCGGCGGGTCCCGGGTCGAGGCGATAGTAGAAGATTGTGATGGCGGAGCTGCCGATCACTCGGTCCTTGACGGGGATGTACACCCCTGGCAATTCGTAAGGGTTTGCCGACTCCTTGTAACGTCCCGGGTTGGGGACAGTTTGCTGGAAGACGAGTTGCACCGGCACGCGATGGTGTCGTGGCGGGCCGTCGGGACCCCACGACCCGGCGATCTCAGCCCAGTCCCAGCCGGGGCTGGGCTGACAGTCCGGTTCGCCGTAGGGTATCCAGCGGATGGGGTCGCTGGGCAGCTGCACCTCAAGCAGGGCTCCTTTGGGAACCAGCTGCGGAAGCCAGGTCCGGTTCCACCAACTCAGATTGTCCCGGTGCTCTTGGTTGAAGACATAGCGGCCCTGGTTGCTCATCGGCTGGTGGGAGGGGTCGGCGGGGTCTGCGGTGGCAGGGACGATGGCCACGGCGATCGCCATCACCGCGACCAGCATCGGGCGGCGCACCGTCACGACTCCCCCCGCGGATACTGCCCGGGCGGATGGATGAGCAGGTTACCCATCATCCCCCGGTCTTCGTGCGGCAGGATGTGGCAGTGATAGACGGTCTTGCCGGTCACGTCCGGGCGGAAATAGGTGCGCAGGGTAAATCGGCCGAACGGCGGCAGCCGAAACACATCCCACCAGACGTCCGGCTCTCTTTCCGCCAGCCAACTGGTGTCGCCGGGCGGAATGCCCTGGACGTCGAACACCTGAAACGGGTTGACGTGGATATGGATTGGGTGCTGGAAGATGTCTTCGTTGATCATCGTCCACTCCTCGACGGTGCCCGCCTCGACCTCCTGATCGATGCGTTCCATGTCGTATTCCTTACCGTCGATGAGGAACTGAACCCCGATGCCGGTCCGCCCGGTGATGTCACCGGAGAACACCAGGGTCCGACGCCGCGCCACCGGCAGGTTGGGCATCCGCGGCGGCTCCACCAGTGTCGAGGGCAGCCGGCTCTTGACCGGCTTGCCGCGCACCACCAAGGTGCCCAGCGGCAGATAGGGTCGCGGTCCGCCGGGGTGGCCCTGGTCGTAGGGCGCGGCGTAGATCCGGTACCGGCCGGGCTCGCCGCCTTTGATGATGAACTCGGCCCGGTTGGCGGAGGCTAATAGGATGTGCGGCCGGGTTCTGGGGGCGCGGTAGGGCACGCCGTCGGTGCCGATCTGCTCGAGTGTGTGGCCCTCGACGTGCAGCCACATCGATCGGTGCGGCGCCGCGTTGAGCACCCGCCAGCGCTGCGCCTCACCGGGCTGGATGGTGATGTCCGGTAGCAGCTGGCCGTTGAGGGTGAAGTACATGCTGTCCGGCACTGCGGGGATGGATTGGAACGGCACCGGGCCCGCAATCGGGATTATCGTATCGATCGGGACCTCGCCACTGTCGTCGTCGACCAGCAGCGCGTTGATCACGATGGTGCGTTCCCGCATTTCGGCAATCTCGGGCACGGCGTCGATGTCGCCCTCGACGATGATGGGCCCGGCGAGCCCGTTCCAGGCCTGATGGGCGGTCGAGGTGTGGAAATGCGGGTGATACCAGTACAGCCCCGCCGGCTGGTCGGTGGGGATGTCGTAGGAGTACTGGTGCGAAAAGGGCGGATCCAATCGAAGAAAGACATTGTCGGCAGGGTCCTCCGGGGACACTTGCAGCCCGTGGGTGTGCAAGTTGGTGATCACGAACTCCTGCAGCAGTGTTTCGGCTCGCTCCCACTTGTTCCAAAAATCGTGGACGCAGGCCCGCCGGGTGTCATACCGCGCATCGTTGGACTTGGAGGCACAGTAGGGCAGCAGCAGCACATTGTTGGTGGGGATTCCCACCGGAACCATTTGGTTGGTCAGCCGAAGCCGTAAGTTGTCACCTGGCCGGATCCGCAGGATCGGTCCCGGTACCTGGCCGTTGTAGGTCTCCAGGGTCAACTGACGGCCACCGAGTTCGACCGGCGTGGTCACCATGTCCAGCGCGGTGTCCAAGACGCCGTTCTTGCTAGCCATCTCGGGCAGATCCCGCAGCTCTTCGCCGCCGGCATGCGCCGGAGTCGAAGTGTTGCCTACCATGCCCGCGGCACCCGTCGCCATCATCAGGGCCAGAAACCTCCTGCGATTCAACGGTTTTTCCCGGCAGCGATGTCGGCAGTGTAGTCGCTATGTAGGTGCCGTTGGCGCGGGATGGTGCGCTTAGCCGGTGTTGCCGACCCGGTCGCGTGGCCGCCCAACGGTGTCGTGATCTCGTCACCGAGAAAGGCGCCACCACCGATCCCTTGTTCCTGAGCCCACAATCTGCTGACCAGGATCTCGGGCAGCACCCGGACACGTTCTCGGGAGCTCGACAGATCACGTACATATCCCACTGCGAAAACTCCATTCGTCATGACCGCACCGAAGCGAGCCTAGCGAGACAGGTGTGCGATGGAGACGTTTCTGCTGCATTGGTGCCAGTGCTGCCAGCAAGGTGTCATCCAGATGACAATTACGTGGGTTGGCTCGTCGACGATGTGGGTATAGCGCTTCCTTTTTGTCGGCGGATGGGGTCGCCTACCGCGCACCAGTCTGGATCGTGAGCGCAGCTTCGGTGGGCTCGGATGACGGGGTCGAGACGGTCATCGGGTGGCGCGGGCCGTAGTGCCAACGGCTTTAGGTCGGTTGGAAACTGGCGACGGCCTACTAACGGCAGAATTCCAGCGGACGTGAACTGCGAGCCCTGCGGCTCCCGTGAACCGACACGTCCAAGCATGGAGTGCGATACCACCCTTGATGCCTGGGTCGGTGGTTCAGTTCCTCTCGATAGCCCAGCCAGCTCCCAAGGAACCCGAGGACCAGTATTATCGCGACGGATGCCAATCCAATCGTCATGTCGACTCCTTTTGTCTTCGTGCTCATCACTACAACGGACAGCAGGCTTCGGTCGCACTACCAGTGTCATCGAAATGACAGACTTGCTGGTGATATTCGAGGTGGGCTCGTTGCTCAGTGGGCGGGGCGCATTCGCGCTTGAGGCGTAGCGCTACGACGGTATCGCAGGCGACTGGTATCATCGGTAGTGTCAGCAGTCATACACTCCTTGACAGCTGGCGGCCGATCAGATGGACGCTGGTGAAGTCCACAGTATTGCGCACGAGAGATGATGACCGGCTGCAATGATCACCGATTCGTGCTACAGCTGCGTTGCGCCTCGGGGTCCTTATCTTCGCTCACGCGAGCTCGTGAAAACTGTCTGAAATACATTGACCTGGAGAGGGGATCAATGTGGCCGGAGCAAAGCCCTACGCCCCGCTGCGGTTTCGCGATGTCAACGGCAAACGAATGGCCTACATCGACGAAGGCGAAGGCGACGCGATCGTTTTTCAACACGGCAACCCGACATCGTCGTATCTGTGGCGCAATGTGATGCCGCACCTGAAAGGGCTTGGCCGACTCGTCGCCTGCGATCTCATCGGGATGGGAGGCTCGGAGAAGCTCAGCCCTTCGGGTCCGGACCGCTACCACTACGCCGAACACCGGGACTACCTGTTCGCGTTGTGGGATGCGCTGGACCTCGGTGATCGCGTGGTGCTGGTGCTGCACGACTGGGGTTCGGCGCTGGGCTTCGACTGGGCCAACCAGCACCGCGACCGGGTGGGCGGCATCGTGCACATGGAAGCGATCGTCACGCCGCTGATCCAAACGGATTTCGACGAGGTCCTTCGGGGAGCGTTCGAGGGTTTGCGTTCGCCGGAGGGCGAGCAAATGGTGTTGGCCCAAAACGCCTTTGTCGAGGGGCTGCTTCCGGGCGGGATACTGCGCACATTGAGCGACGACGAGATGGACCACTACCGCGCGCCGTTCCGCACCCCCGGTGAGGACCGCCGCCCGACCTTGTCGTGGCCGCGCAACATCCCTCTCGATGGCGAGCCGGCAGCCGTCGTGGCGGTCGTGAACGACTACGCGACATGGCTGTCGGCAAGCGATGTGCCCAAGCTGTTCATCAACGCCGAACCCGGGGCGATCGTACGCGGCCGCATCCGCGAATTCATTCGCAGCTGGCCCAACCAGACCGAAATCACGGTCAGTGGGGTGCATTTCGTCCAAGAGGACAGCCCCGATGAGATCGGCAGGGCTGCCGCCGAGTTCGTTCGGCAGTTACGCCAGCCTCACTAGCGAAGCCCGCGGTCGTTCGTCGACGCTGGGTAAGCACCGGTTGAGGGGGAGCGGTTACCACCGGGATGCCATTTTTGGGGTTGTCATTCCGGAGGCCGCCGCATAGACGGCAGCCTGGATCGCGTTGCCGGTGCCTTCGGCGGTTATGTGCACGCCCAGGATGCGACCGGAACCGCGTGCGGCGACGATCTTGGCCAGCCCGCGGGTGGCGCGGTTGACCAGCGAGCGAGGCACATGTTCCAGAGCAGCACCCCGGCATTCACACGAATATCCGGCCGTCGGCGACGAGGTTGCCGTGCGCGGCAGCAACATCATCGGCGGCCCAGATCCTAGGGTTGCTGCTGGGATGCTTGCCGACCAGCGCCTGCCTGCGGTCGCCGACCTTCACTTCGATCGCGTCCAGGTTCAGTCCGTCGGTGACAGGGCGACGGCCCGTCGCGACCAGCACGTGCTCGGCGTGGAACTCGCTTCTGGCACCATCGACGACTGCGGTCGCGGCCTGGCACTGGCACCCCGCCGCCAACAGCAGCGGCATGGCCGGGTTCTCCGCCGCGATATCCACTTGGATTGGCGACCACAGCACCGCCGTCACCGATCGCGGTCCGCTGTGACAGCACTCCCGAGTCAGGCTCACGTCGAGAGCATTGCGGATACTTGGCCGGACCGAGGTGTCTAGGTGTCTTCGATGATGGGGCAGAAGGTGACTGGCCTGGGGTGCGTGCAGTCTGCGGCGCGTGCGCGAGTTTGGCTGAGGGTCGTGCGCAGTGCCAGCAGTTCGGCGACAAGCTCGTCGATCTCGGTGATGCGTTGATCCATCAGGTCCAACACGGTGCCGCAGGGGATGTCACCGCCGTGGTGGACGGCCAGCACGTGTCGGATGTCGTCCAGGTGCAGACCGAGTTGGCGTGCTCGCCGGATGAAGGTCAGCAGTTCGACATCGGCGTCGGAGTAGAGCCGATAGCCGGCGGCGCTGCGTTCGGCCGGTGGCAGCAGGCCCTTGGCTTCATAGACCCGCATCGCCTTGCGGCTGACGCCCGCTGCCCGCGCGGCCTGCCCGAGGGTCAGTAGCTGAGCGGTCATCGCGGTTTCCTCCTGACTCCCAGTATTGACCTTGCCCCTGGGGCCGGGTTCTACGGTGCTTGTGTCAGCCGGCGAACCGCGAAAAGGAGGTGAGGAAGATGCCATTTCAGGCCGGGGAGGTGTACCGATGCCCCGATGCGGGCTGCGGGTGTGAGCTGACGGTGACCAAGGCGGCTCGGCCGACGTGCCCCGGACAGGGCACACCGACGTGCTGCTGCGGGAGGACCATGGTCAAGGTGCCCTGATCCCGACCGGACCCGCTCGTTGATGCCGGCGTTGCGGGAGTGGACGCTCGCCAGGTAGCCGTCGCAGCCGACAGCGGTCACGTCGCTCGGGCTAGGACAGATCGGCCAAGGCGTCCTCGATCGCCCGATGAAAGGTGGGGTAGGCGTAGATCATTCGTCGCAGCCGCGCGGTGGGCACCTGCGCGTCCACCGCGAGAGTCAGCATTGCCAGCACCTCGCCGCCGGCCGGGCTCACGACGGTGGCGCCGACCAGCACACCCCTGCTGGTGTCTTCGACAAGCTTGACCACACCGTCGTTGCCGGCCTTGTGGATCCAGCCGCGCGCCGACGACGGGATCGCCGCCACCCCGGTGCGCACCGCGATCCCGCGGTCTCGGGCTGCTTGCTCGGTCAACCCGACCGCCCCGACTTCCGGGTCGGTGAACGTGACCCGCGGCACCGCACGGTACTCGGCCGGGTGCGGGTTTTCGCCGAGAACGTCGGCCGCGGCGATGCCGGCTTGATACATCGACACGTGGGTGAACGCGCCTTTGCCGGTGACATCGCCGATCGCCCACACCCGCTCGGCGGCGCGCATCCGCGCGTCGACGTCGATCCCGTGGGCGGTTTCGTCCAGCCCGACGGCGCCGATGCCCAGCGCGGCCAGATCGGCGCGGCGACCGGTGGCCACCAGCAGCCGCTCGGAGGTGATGGCGCTGCCGTCATCAAGGCTTACCACGGTGGCGTCCGGGCTCACCTTGGTGGCGGAGGCGCCGGTGCGGGCCTGGATGTCCTCGGCGGCGAACACCTTCGCCAGCACGTCGCCCACTTCGGGTTCCTCAGCGGGCAGCAGCCGCGGCTGGGGTTCGACGATGGTGACCGCGCTGCCGAACCGGGCGAAAACTTGGGCGAACTCGCACCCGATCGGCCCGGCGCCGAGGATCGTCAGCGACGCGGGCACATCCTCGACGGCGACGGCGTCACGGTTGGTCCAAAAGGGCGCATCGGCCAGCCCGTCGATCGGCGGGATCGCCGGCTCGGTGCCGGGATTGAGCAGGATCGCCCGCGTCGCATGAACAACCTGCTCGCCGTGATCGGTTGTCACCCCCACCTGCCCGGGTGCGGTGATCCTTGCGCGGCCACGGATGAATCGGCCACCGGCGCTCTCGAATCGCCGCACCGCGACCGTGTCATCCCAATTGTCGGTTGCCTCGCTTCGAATTCGGGCAGCCACCGGAGCCCAAGACGGCCGGGCGTCGGCGGATCCGGCCAGGGTAGAGACGCGACGCGTTTCGGCGAGGGTGTCGGCCGCCCGGACCATCATCTTCGTCGGCACGCAGCCAAAGTACGGGCATTCGCCACCTACCAGCCGCGCATCCACGCCGATTACCTTCAGGCCGGCCTGGGCCAGGCGCGTGCCGGCGGCCTCCCCGCCCGGGCCCAGGCCGATCACCACCACATCGACCTCGTCGTGGTCGGGCATGATGTTCCCTCTCCGTTTCGTCGACACTCTTCGCAGCGGTGGCGCCGTGGTCGAGCACAGTGTCAGTAGCCGGACAGTCGACGCTATTTCCGCCGCGAACCGAGATATTCCCGCATGATCGACGACGAACCCGTGGTGACGGTGGTTGGAAAATCCCTGGCTGTCAAGCCAGGTGCGGCGTAGTGTTCGCAGTCATGAGCAGCGCGCACAGTCGGAGAGCGATCGCCGTACTGGCGAGCGTGGTGGCGAGCTCACAGTTGACTCCGGTGACCGCACTGGCCGACCCGCACAACCCGCACAACATCACCTACGTCGCCAAGGTCGACTCGCCAATCTCCAGCGGTCGGGCAATCTTCATGGCCAATGAGAGGTATACGGGCACTGCCCCGTTGAGCGCGACCGGCCGCGAATTCAGGTTCGACACCGTGCTGAGCGATCCGGCCAAGGCCGGCATGCAGGTGTCAATCCCGTGGCCGTATTCGGGAAACGTGCACTGTGAGATCGACGTGGACGACCATGTCGCCGCGCTGGTCGATCAATTCGTCGCGTCGACGCCGGGCGACCAAGGTGACCCGAGCACCTACGGCGTGGTGGCCTGCGGCGCTGCACCGCTACCTGTACCTGAATGGTGGGCCAAACTCTGCGACGCATGGTGGTGTGTGGATACGTCCCTTCCTTCCACCGCTCGCGACGACGCCCGTGCTGACGTGACGCGGGGCTCCGACCCTGGCGCCAGCCCACCGACCGACTCACCCAATTACCCGGCTCTTTAGAGCATGGGCACCTTGCCACACGTCCTTGGCATCGATACTCGCAACACGTGACGGCGGGCGACTGTGAAAGCAGTTGTAGCCTGGTAACACCGAAACGGCAGCACCCGGGTGCAGACGAAAACCATTCCGCGGCAGCAACATCGATACGAACTGCATAGACGGCTCGTCCGGCCGCTGCACGTCCTGTCAGCGAGGTGACAGTTGGTCCGCGTGATGGCCCGAGGCCGACTCTGATGGGTCATCTAGCACGTCAAGGCGGGTGAAGTTGGTGGAGCGTAGTCACGCTGGTGCGAGCAAGGGCGATTTTGGCTGCAACCGGAAACGGGTCGATCAGGTGGACCGCACTGATGGTTGCCTTCCGCTACGCGACTACGCGGTGATCGGTGATGGCCGGACGGCAGCTCTTGTCGGCCGCGACGGAACGATCGACTGGTTGGCGCTGCCGAACCTCGATTCGCCGACCGTATTCGCAGCCGTTCTCGACGCTGAGCGGGGCGGCCGGTTCCTGCTCCGGCCGGAGGCGCCGTTTCGTGTAACCCGCCGTTACCTGTGGGGAACGAACGTGCTGGAAACCACCTTCGTCACCGACTCAGGAACGGTGCGGGTGACCGATGCCCTGACTCTTGCGGATGACACGGCCCTCTCGCCGGCGCGCGAACTGCAACGAAGGATCGAGGGCGTCTGCGGTAACGTACCGCTGCGCTGGAGCATGCAGCCGCGGTTCGGCTACGGCGCTCATGTCCCGCGGCTGTCGTGGCGGTCAGGGATCCCGGTCGCGACGCATGACTCGACCAGCGTCGCGTTACGCACCTGGGACGCGGGCACACCCACCGCTGGCGACGGTGCTATCTCAGGTCGATTCACCCTCGCTGCTCCGGGCAGCGCGCTGCTGGCGATGACGTTCGCTGATCAGGAACCGCTGGTGCTGCCCGCTCGGGCCGACTGCGACGCCCGGCTGGCCCAGACCGTGGCCGGTTGGCGTGACTGGTGCGCAGTTCGCACCCACCCGGGCAGGTGGCCCGACGCAATGCTGCGCAGCGCGCTGGCGATCAAACTGCTGGTCTTCGCTCCCTCCGGCGCGATAGCCGCGGCCGCGACCTCGTCCTTGCCGGAAAGTATCGGGGGCGAGCGTAATTGGGACTACCGTTACTCCTGGGTCCGCGACTCCGCCTTCACCCTCGGCGCCTTTCTGCAGCTCGGCTGCATGGCAGAGGCACACGGCTATTTCTGGTGGCTGATGCACGCCACCCAACTAACCCATCCGCGGCTGCGGGTGTTGTATCGCCTTGACGGTGGAGCCCGTGCCGAGGAGCGCGCGCTGCCGTTGGCTGGCTACTGCGGCTCCCGACCGGTTCGGGTCGGTAACGCGGCGGCCAGCCAGGTGCAGTTGGACACCTACGGGGAGCTGCTGCAGACCGGTCACATGTATGCCTGCGCTACCGGCCGATTGGATGCGGATGTGGCCCGCCGGCTGGCCGAGCTGGCCGACTTCGTCTGTGGCGCTTGGCGGATGCCCGATGCTGGGATCTGGGAAGTGCGCGATGAACCGCGGCATTTCACCCAGTCGAAGATGATGTGTTGGGTGGCGCTCGACCGCGCCGCCGACCTGGCCGAACACGCTCTACTGTCCGACCGCCACGTCGCGCGTTGGCGGTTGACGCAGACTCAGATCCGGGATTTTGTCCAGACCCGTTGCGTCTCGGCGCGGCGCGGTTGCTACGTCCGCTCCGCCGGAAGCGAGGACCTTGATGCCGCGGTGTTGCTCGGACTGTTGCACGGATACACCGACGGCGACGATCCGCTCATGCGGGCCACCATTGCTGCGGTGAACACCGAGCTACGGCAAGGCCCCTACGTGCAGCGCTATCAGGGTTCCGACGGACTCGCCGGCGCCGAAGGGGCGTTTTTGTCGTGCTCTTTCTGGCTCGCCGAATCGCTCGCCCGGACGGGAGACGTCGACGGGGCGATCGAATTGATGGACACGCTCGTCGGGCTGGCCAACGATGTCGGCCTCTACAGCGAGGAAGTCGATCCGGCGACCGGAGCGTTTCTCGGCAATCTGCCTCAGGGGCTTACCCATCTGGCGCTGATCAACGCCGCGTGCACCATCGCGGCGTTTGCCGAAAAGGCGAACCGATGAGCGTCTGGGCAACTCTGGCCGGCGCGTTCATCGGCACGCTGGTTTTGACCACCGTTATGCGCGCAGGCAGCGAGCTCAAGCTGACCCGCATGGATCTACCATTCCTGCTCGGCACCGCAATCACCGTGCATCGCAGCCGAGCCAAGGCGATCGGGTATGTGATGCATTTCGCGTTCGGCCAGCTTTTTGGCCTGGGCTACTACGCGATATTCGCCGCGACCCATCACGCCGGGGCCGTGCTGGGGGCGCTACTGGGCCTGGCGCATGGCATGTTCGCCGGCACTGCCCTGGTGAGTATCCTGCTGCCGGTGGTCCACCCCCGGATGGGCAAAGCCACCACCAGCGCACCCGACGTCGCGCTGCTGGAACCGCCCGGATTCATCATGCTCAACTACGGGGTCAGCACCCCTGCCGTCGCGCTTTTAGCCCACACCGCCTACGGTGCCATCGTCGGTGCCACTACCGCTCTGGCGATCTGAGAGAAGATAGCGATCCCGAGCGCATTTGCGCTCAGTGCCGGTGTGGCGCAAGCAAGGCTGCCTGCCCGGTGCCGGGATGGCGCCTCGCCAGCCACTCACGGGTGGTGGCGTGCGACCGTTCGATGAGCTTTGCCGTATGGGGGAAGTCTGATGAGGCTGGCGCGCCGATGCCGCGTGGCACGGGCTAGCAATGCGAGGAGCCTGCGGCTCATCGGAGTCGTTTCACCCGAGTAAGCGGGGATGCCCAGGACTGGTCTAAAGACTATTGATCGCCTGCTGTTGTCGACCCGTAGTGCACGAACCTGGCAGCTATGCCACCGGTGACAGAACCGCCATGGTGGACAACGGTATTGGGAAGCGCATTGACCCGACGCCGCCATCCGGGAGCCCGCTGGCTCCATGGCCACCATGCTCCGCTGGCGCAGCGATTATTGTCAGCAAGATGACACTTTATCCAGTGAGTTCCGCAGGTCCCCGCTAACGTCGCCTCAAACGACCGGAAAGTTACGCAAGTTGGCGATCTCCGACCGGCAATCCGTCACCGGTCTGAACCAGATCAGGCAGCACATGTGGTTCGTCAATGCTCAGCCGGAGGTGCTGATGATAACGGTCGGCAATTTAGCGGACATCGGATCCGCGATAAACATCGGGTCATATGCGGCCATCAAGGCCGCCAATGCGGTCACGGTCGGTTAAGAGGCTCTGCTACAATGGATTTCGCGGGATTACTACCGGAAATCAACTCAGCCAGGATTTATACCGGTCCGGGATCGGGGCCGCTGCTGGCAGCCGCGGCAGCCTGGGATTGGCTGGCGACCGAGTTGGATTCCGCGGCAGCCTCTTATGGTTCGGTGGTCTCGGCCCTAACCAGCGGGCCGTGGTTGGGCCCCTCATCGGCGTCGATGGCGGCCGCAGCTGCCCCCTATGTGGGGTGGTTGAGCGCCACCGCCTCGCGGGCCGAACAGACAGCAAACCAGGCGCGGGCGGCCGTGGCCGCATACGAGACGGCGTACGCGATGACGGTGCCCCCGCAGGTGATTGCGGCTAACCGCGCCCAGTTGATGGCGTTGGTCGCGACGAACCTTTTGGGGCAAAACACTCCGGCGATCGCGGCCACTGAAGCCCAGTACGCCGAGGCGCGGGCCCAAGACGCCGCCGCCATGTACAGCTACGCGGGGGCTTCGTCGTCGGCGACCACGCTGCCGCCGTTCACCCCGCCGGCGCCCAGCGCCAACCCGGCCGTGCTGGGCGGGCACGCCGCCGGGGTCACCCAGGCCAGCCCCCAGCTCCTCTCTGCGGTGCCCCAGGCCCTGCAGAGCCTCGCCGCACCCTTCACGTCCACGTCTGCCACGACCGGGCAGGCCACCTCGGGCCTATCGGGAATTCTGACGACGTTGGGGTTGTCGCCTGTGTCGGGCGCAGACTCGGGTCTGTCGTCGACGGGCCTGGCCACCGCGTCTGCGGCGTGGGGCTCCGCATCGCAGGCCACCTCGGAGATAAGGGCCGCACAGGTTCAGATGTCCGACACACAAGTCCTGATCGTCGCCACTCAGGACCTGCTGCACGGCACGCAGGATCAGATGACCGGCATGGAGGGTCGTATCCTGGCCCGGTTGGGATCGGTGAGCTCGGCAAGCCTGGATTCCGGTGCAGGGCCGGCGGCGCTGTCGGCCGGCCTGGGCCGGGCGGTCTTGATCGGCGGGCTGTCGGTTCCGCAGGGCTGGGCCGTGGCCGCCCCGGCGATACGCCCTGTCGCCTTGACATTACCGGTCGCCGGCTTCGGGGCTGCAGCCGGGATCGGGGTCGGCGGCCCAGGAAACCTGTTCGCGGAGATGGCCCTGGCGACTATGGCCGGGCGCGCCATCGGCGACGCTGCATCCATCGGCCGCCCGGATCGCGGCACGGCGACCTCTCGCACACCCGCAATGCCGGCGCAGACCTCCCTGGGCGGCTCGGTAACGGGAATCGCCGCTGAGCTACGCGAACTCGCCGAACTGCGCGACGCTGGAATCCTGACCGAGGAGGAATTCAGCGAGCAGAAACGGCGGCTTCTTTGTCGCTGACCTGATTGTTCGCTGCCGACCGGTTGATAGGCGCGGTAGATGCACGGAAGCGCCCAGTCGGCAACGGATTCCTGGACGTGAGCTTGTGCTCCGTACGGAGTCACCGTTTTGGCCTCCGCCGGTGGGCCCCGAAGGGGCCGGTCGCTTTAGCGGCAGGGGGATCGGGGCTGGGCGAACAGCATGGGCGGAAACTGTCACCGCCCCGACAAACGCCTTACCACACCGATGCACCCACACCCTAAAGTGTGGATGTGCCTACCCAGTTATGTGGTGGCGCAGCCGTTCCGGTGCGCCGGCTACGGACCATGAACGGCCGGCGGGTGGAGGTACCGGCGAAGGGGGGGCGGACCCACCTGCAGTTTCGGCGGTTCGCCGGCTGTCCGATCTGCCACCTTGACCTGTGCAGCTTTGCCGACCGGTATCAGGAGGTTGCCGGCGCTGGAATCGTCGAGGTTGTGCTTTTCCATTCCCCCGACGACGAGCTGCGCGGCTATCAGTCCTCGCTCCCGTTCGCGGTGGTGGCCGACCCCGACTGGGTGCTGTACCGCGACTTCCGGGTGGGGACCGGTCTGTGGGCCGCCGCGGATCCACAGGCATGGTGGGGTGCGATCCGCGGTGGGACGGCGGCGCTGCTTCGTCGCAACAACCCGGATCGTGCGGGTGTCGGACGTACCTACGGCACGACCCACCTGGGATTGCCGGTCGACTTTCTCATCGACCCCGACGGAACCGTGGTCGCTGCCCACTACGGGCGCCATTCGGGCGATCAATGGTCGGTGGACCAACTGCTGGAAGTCCAGCGTCTGCTTCGCGGAACGAAGGGTTAGTTGTCTCGCCTACCGTCGCGGCGTTGCGCGCCGCGATGTGTGGCGGCGATGGTATGCGCGGACTCGGTCGGCCCGCCCGGTGCGGAATGTCCGGAATGTCATTGCGCCGCCAAAATTCACGTCCTCGGCAAGGAAAACTGTCAGTTTGAAGACACATCCCTCACCGGGTTTCACGATGTCATGGTGAACTGGCGCTGCCCGATGCCGACGACCGTGAATCGACAATCGGCGAGGGATTCACAATCTGGTTTCGATGCGGCCGCGCCGGGTGCGGTCTTTGGACTCGAAGCGCGACGCATCTGCGGGCCAGGCCGCGTCGCCGGTTGCGACCGGTACGGTCTGCGTGCTCGTGGTGTGGGTACTGATGGCAAAGATGGGAGCATGCTATGACGACCACCAGATTGTATGTGCCAGCGGTGAGTTGCGACACGTGCAGGCGTGCGATCGAGACCGCGGTCGCACCGCTGGCCGGAGTCGCCACGGTCGACGTGGATTTGGCGACCGGGACGGTGACCGTCCATTACGACGAGCGTGTCACGGCGGAGCGGCTGATCGAGCTGATCGAAGCCCAGGGCTACGACGTCGTCAGCCACCGCAGCGAGGAGACACCTGTGCGGGGCGAGACATCGTGACGGAACTGGCCCAGCGCACCGAGGCCCCGCAGACGCTGCGGGTCGACTTCGCGGTGACGGGTATGACCTGCGCGTCGTGCGCGGCGCGTGTGCAGAAGACGTTGTCCAAGCAGGCTGGTGTGGTCGAGGCGCAGGTGAACTTCGCCACCGGAACCGCGCACGTCGACTATCGGCCCGCCGAGGCGGATGCCGACCGGCTGCGCGAGGCGGTGGATCGCATTGGCTATCACATCGAACCGGTCACTCCGAGCCAGCCGCCGCCGGGTGAGGAGACCGCCCGTGAGCGGCGGACCTGGTTGTGGCGGGTGTGGCTGGCTTGGTCGTTGGCGCTGCCGGTGATTGCTTTGACGGCGTTTTTCGGCGATTACCCGTGGGCGCGGTGGACGGCTTTCGCCGCGACGGTGCCGGTGCAATTCGTGGCCGGGTGGCCGTTCCTGAAAGGAGCGGTGCAGCGGGCGCGGGCGTTGAGCGCCAGCATGGACACGCTGATCGCGCTGGGCACCTTGACTGCGTTCTTTTACTCCACCTATGGACTAGTCGCTGGCGGGCACCTGTTCTTCGACACCGCCGCGATGATCGTCGCGTTCATAGCGCTGGGCCGCTACGTCGAGGCCAGAGCCCGGGGCAAGGCGTCGGAGGCGATCAGCACGCTGCTGCAGCTGGGCGCCAAGGAAGCCCGGCTGCTCGTCGACGGACAGGAGCGCCTGGTCCCGGTCGATCAGGTCCGAGTCGGCGACCTGGTGCGGGTGCGGCCAGGGGAGAAAATCCCAGTCGACGGCGAGGTTACCGCCGGGCGCGCCGCCGTGGACGAGTCGATGCTGACCGGTGAGTCCGTCCCGGTGGAGAAAACGGCGGGCGACGCTGTTACCGGGGCCACGGTCAACACCGATGGGTTGCTGACCGTGCGCGCCACCGCCGTCGGGGCGGAGACTGCGCTGGCCCAGATTGTGCGCCTGGTCGAGCAGGCCCAGGGCGGCAAGGCGCCGGTGCAGCGGCTGGCCGACCGGGTCTCCGGGGTGTTCGTGCCGGCCGTCGTCGGAGTTGCCGCCGCAACGTTCGCCGGCTGGACACTGCTGGCCGCCAACCCGGTCGCGGGCATGACTACCGCGGTGGCGGTGCTGATCGTCGCGTGCCCATGCGCACTGGGCCTGGCCACCCCCACCGCGATCATGGTCGGCACCGGCCGGGGCGCGGCCCTGGGGATCCTGGTCAAGGGCGCCGCGGTGCTGGAAGCCACGAAGAAGATCGACACCGTGGTGTTCGACAAGACCGGCACCCTCACCCGTGCTCAGATGCGGCTCACCGAAGTCATCGTCGACAAACGGCGCGAGGCTGATCTGGTGTTGCGGCTCGCCGCTGCGGCCGAGTCCGGTTCTGAACACCCGATCGGCAAGGCCATCGTCGCCGCCGCGCAGGAGCAGGGGCTCAAGGTTCCGGTGGCCACGGGGTTCGCCAACCTGGCCGGGCACGGGGTGCGGGCCGAGATCAACGGCCGGGCAGTGCTGGTCGGGCGGCGCACACTCGTCGACGAGCACGGTCTGCTCCTGCCCGATCACCTCGCTGCGGCGGCCGCGGAGCTGGAGGACCACGGCGACACCACGGTGTTCGTCGGCGCCGACGGCCAGGTTATCGGTGTGCTCGCGGTGGCCGACACCGTCAAAGACGCCGCCGCCGACGTGGTCGCTCAGCTGCACGCGATGGGACTGCAGGTCGTCATGATGACCGGTGACAACGCCCGCACGGCCGCGACGGTTGCCGGTCAGGTCGGCATCGACCGAGTGCTGGCCGAAGTGTTGCCGCAAGACAAGGTGAGCGAGGTGCGCCGACTCCAGGACGAGGGCCGGGTGGTCGCCATGGTCGGTGACGGCGTCAACGACGCCCCCGCCCTGGTGCAGGCCGATCTGGGCATTGCGATCGGTACCGGCACCGACGTGGCCATCGAGGCGTCCGACATCACGCTGATGTCCGAGCGGCTCGACGGTGTCGTGCGTGCGATTGAGCTGTCGAGGTGCACGCTGCGCACCATCTACCAAAATCTCGGCTGGGCCTTCGCCTATAACGCCGCCGCGATTCCCCTTGCCGCGCTGGGCCTGCTGCACCCGATCGTCGCGGGCGCGGCGATGGGCTTCTCCTCGGTCAGCGTGGTCACCAACTCGCTGCGGCTGCGCCGTTTCGGCGCGGTCTCAAACCGCAGGTTGTCTCGATCCCGGCAGTGGCGCCAGCTGCCGTCGTGCGCGGAAACGGAGAAGCGATGACAGACACAAACTCGGCTGTAACCGCCTATAACTACGACCACTTCGGTCTTGAGCATCGCAGCATGGACCACCTGGGGGGTGTGGCAGTCGGTGAACCCGCGCCGGACTTCACCGCGACGCGACTGGACGGCACCGAGGTCAAGCTCTCCGATTTCCGCGGTAAGCCCGTGGTTCTGGAAACCGGCAGCGCGAGCTGCCCGATGTATGTCGGGCACATCGAGCCGATGAACGCGCTGGCGTTCCGCTTCCCCGACGTGGCCTTCCTCGTTCTCTATGTGCGAGAAGCGCATCCGGGACGACGGATCGGCGCGCACCGCGACCACGCGCAGAAGACCGCCGCCGCCCGGATAGTCGCTGACCAGGAACAAGAGGGCCGCACGATCCTGATTGACGACCTGGCCGGCACTGCGCACCGGCTCTACGGGGCCATGCCGAACACTGTGCACGTCATCGACACCGACGGAAGGGTGGCGTTCCGCGCGATGTGGAACGACCCGGCAGCCGTCGAGGCCGTGCTGCGCACGATGCTCGCCGGCCAGGACACCGCGACGGTGCGAGCCCGGTTCCGCCCAACCGGGCCTGCCACGCTATTCCGGGTGCTGCGGCGCGCGGGCTGGCGGGCTGTCTGGGATTTCGTCGTCGCCTTTCCCGCACTGGCCCGCGCCCATCTGCGGCCGGGCCGACCAGGTGCGGCGGAGTAGCCACGGCGACACGACGCGGATCTCCCGGGCAGGGGAGTGGAACCCGATGCGGCCCTTGTACAGTGGGCCACCGAGTAGACCTCGCACACGCGTCATCGCAGCCTGCGTTGCCGGTTCCACCACGGGCCCGTCCGGGACACCCCATCGCCCGCGTAGAAGGCTGGCATACCCTGCGTTACTGCCGATTATGGCGCGTCTTCTTGGCCATCCAGCAATCGCAACGCGCTCGTGGCGAAGGTGGCCGGGTCTTCGATCTGCGGGTAGTGGCCCAGCCCGGGGAGCTCGATCACCGGCGCGGCCGGACGCAGTTCCTTCAGTCCGTCGAGCACGTTGATAGTCGCGACCGGGTCGTCGAGCCCCCACAGAAATCCCAGCGGTTTCGGCCACTCGCGGACCGCGCCGTGCCAGCGCGATGCGTACCGCTCACGTTCGTCAAGGTAGGAGATCAGCAGATGAAGGATGCGATGACCGTCGTTGTGCGACAGCAGCGCCCACTGTGCGGCGGCCTCCTCCACGGACAGCGGATGGCCAGCGCTGAACAGCCGCGCGAAGCCCGGGATGAACATGCGCCGGTTCACCAGCAGCGCGACCACCGGGCCGAGCCGGCCGCGGAGCACGTTCTGGATCGGACGCAGACTGGCCCGCGCCAAGATTACGCTGCCGTTCGACAGTATGGCCCGCTGCAGGTCAAATCCCAAGCGGCCCTCCAGGTCTCGGGCCAGCAGCTCGGTGGTCACCGACGTGCCCATGTCGTGTGCGATCACCATTACCGGGCCCGTGGTGGTGTCGGAGATGACGTTCTCCACCAGGTCAGCCTGTTCCAGCAGGCTGTAGCGGTGCGGCCGCGGCTTGTCCGAGAGGCCAAAGCCCAAGAAGTCCATGGCCGCCCATGCGCGCCCGGCCAGGTGCGGGACCACCTTTCGGAAGTCATAGGAGCTGGACGGGTAGCCGTGTAGCAGCAGCACCGTCGGACCCACACCGGTTGCCGAGCGGACAAACACCGATCCCACGTCCGTCGCCAACCAGCGCCCACCGTCACGCCACTCGCACACACTCGTCGGCATCACCCGACCGAAGATATCATCGGCTGGCAGGCGATGTCCTCAGGTGCAATCCTCGTGTCGACGGTGCGAGCACCTGATCTGATGGCTCTGCTTGGCGGAAATCAGTTCCAGGACGTCGCTGCGACACCACGCAGCCCGCTTGTCAGCTTGTTGGATTAACTTCGGTGCTCTCCGCTGGACGCCGCTGACCACCGCGCTTGGCATGTCTGTGCAGGGCGGCCATATTCAGTTTCGGTTCGTGACGATCGGTATATGCAGCTGCTGGTTAGTGAGGCGCTGGCGTCACCGGTACTCGGGATTAGCAAACCCGAATCGCGAACCAGCGTCCCACTGCGCGCGTTGATTGCCGTAGGCGGGAATTCCGCCGGCCGCGCGCAACAGCGACGCGATGTGCATCAAGTTGTACGTCATGAAGGTGGTGTTGCGGTTTGTGAAATCGTTTTCTGGACCTCCGGAACCTTCGTCGAGGTATGACGGTCCCGGGCCCGCCGGCCCTACCCAGCCAGCATCCGCTTGGGGTGGAATCACGAAACCCACGTGTTGCAAGCTGTAGAGAATGTTCATCGCGCAGTGCTTGATGCCGTCTTCGTTGCCTGTGATCAGGCAGCCAGCGGTACGGCCGTAGTAGGCGTACTGGCCGGCGGCATTGAGGTTTCCGGAGCATCCGTATAAGCGCTCGATGACGGTCCGCATTACCGAACTGTTGTCCCCGAGCCATATCGGACCGGCCAAAACCAGAATGTCTGCGGCCATGATGCGTTCGTAAAGTGCTGGCCAATCGTCGCTCGGCCATCCGTGCTCGGTCATGTCGGGATAGACACCGGTGGCGATGTCATGATCGACAGCTCGGATGTGATCGACGGCGACGCCGTGTCTGGCCATCAACGAAGCGCTCGCGTCTATCAGGCCTTGGGTGTGGCTGAGTTCGGGTGATTTTTTCAGAGTGCAATTGACGAAGACCGCGTGGAGCATGAGTTGCCCACGCACCTTGTTGTTCTGCCGCAGCAGCTACCAACGTCACAAAGCACACTGCTCCACTGCATCGGGTAGGCAGGGTCATAAAACCCGCATCGATCTATCGCCCATGGTGTCATCTTCCTGATGATGACGATGGCCGACCGCGGAAATAACGTTGGCCTGCTTGGCAATCTCCGCATGTCCGCCCTTACGCGGGTCGGCGGCCCATTGTCGAGCGAATGGTCAGCCAGGTGACAAAACCCTTGCCCGGGCAGTGAGATTCGGGTTTCCTGAACAGTTGGTGACGCCGCTAACGGCATCGCCAAGGCCGGTCCGCCACAGCACGTACGGTACTGTCCTTAACCGCGATGTGGGCTCGAGCCAGCTGGTATTCCAGGTGACCGCGAACCGGCGATGAGCAGCACACAGGGAGAGACAGGGTGACCGTACCGGAAAGCACGGATCCGGTGGTCGAGGTGTACTGGCGGCCCGGCTGCCCCTATTGTCGCTTGCTGCTGCACCCGCTGCGGCGAAGCGGGCTCAACCTGCGAGAAATCAACATCTGGGAAGACCCCGAAGCGGCCGCGCGTGTGCGGTCGGTGGCCGGCGGAAACGAGACCGTGCCAACGGTTTGCATCGGCGAACGCGCCATGGTGAATCCCACGGTGCAGCAGGTGTTGGCCGCGGCCCGCGGTGAGCAGACGTCGGCGCCGTGGTGGCGCAGGTGGCGGCGTTAGTCCGGCTGCATAGGGCTGCTTATCGTGTTCGACGTGCTGCGGCGCCGGTTCGATCGGGTGCTGCGCGACGGCATGGCATCGACCCTGGCCGAGAGGTGTCAACCGTTTCCTGCGATTGCAGCGGCGTTGCACACGTTGGCGCGGGGCGCGCTCGACGATGACGCGGTGGGTCGTGTGCCGGCCTGGGCAACGGCACCGCCGATGCCACCGCAGATTGTCACGGCTGCAGCAACCTTTCAGGCGGAGATGACCTTATCGAGGTTGCGACGGGGCTGCCCGCACTACCCGCGTAGCGCGCTGCCGCGCAGCCACTGCTCCCAGGGAATGCTCCAGTCGCCGTTCTGCCATATCTGCAGGGGCGCTCCACCGCTGTTGACGACCTCGACGACGTCGCCCGGGACGGCGAAGTTGTAGAACCAGCGCGCGTTCTCGTGGTTGAGGTTAAGGCAACCGTGGCTGACGTCGGTGTAGCCTTGTGCCCACACGGTGGAATCAAGCTCGTGCAGGTAGACCCCGTCGGTGCTGATGCGTGTCGCGTAGTTGATCGATTCCTTGTAGCCGAGTCGGGAATTGATCGGCAGCCCGTAGGTGGAGGAATCCATCACGACCGGGTTGGCCTTGTCCATCACGGTGTAGACCCCGGGCTGTGTCCAGAACGAAACCTTACGGCCGGCAATGGTTTCGGCGCCGCCCATGCCCATCGAGGTGGGCATCGTTCGCACCAGTCGGCCGTTTTCATACACCGAGACTGCCTTGGTGGTGTCGTCGGCCACCGAGATGTGCGAGTCACCGATCACAAACGACACACGGCTGTCCTCCTGGCCGTACAGACCGTCACCGACCGCGACGCCGTAGATGGTGGCCGCCACGGTGACCCTGGTCCCCGGCCGGTAGTAGCGCTCGGGACGCCAATGCGCGTTTTGGTCATCGACCCAGTACCAGGATCCGGTCGCCGGCGGCGACGTGGTGACCGACAGGTGCCGCTCGGCGGCCACCCTGTCGGCGATCGGTTCGTCGAAATGCGCGACCACCACGGTGCCCACCCCGTAGGTGCCTTCGTCGTCGAGAAAGTGCCCGCCGGTCGTCAACAGATACACCTTGGTCTGATTCGTGGGCTGCACGGTTGTGAACATCGACGTTTGCGTCGCGGTCACGCCGGTCGCACTTCGACTGGTGACCGTCACGGTGTATGTCGTGCCGTATCCGAGCGGTTCGGTGTTTTTCCACAGCGACCGGTCGGGTGTGACGACGCCCTCGACAACCTTCCCAGCGTCGTTGACCATCGATAGCGAGATAAGCGTTCCTTTGTCGACGCTCACCTGCACCGGGACTACCGGGTCCACGTCGATCGCGCCGTCGGCCACCGACACAGTGACCACCGCGGGCTGTGGCCAGACCGGGGCTGCCGACGATTCCGATTCCGCATGTCCACCCGCGCAGCCGGAAAGCGCGACCGTTGTGACAGCCATGAGGGCACTCACCATTCGTCGGCAGGGTCGCACCGTGGGGTTTCTCCTTCTGGTCGGGCTGTGCTGGTCTGACGCTAGAGCCCAGCTGCGGGCACAGCCGGCCGCTGTGTCGTGCCGCTGACAATGTGTCAGCGCACTCGCGCATGCGCAGCGATAGTCAGCACCGGCGGCGTGCACACTGTCACCGCACTGACAAACGGGTTAGCGCGCCGGTGCTGCACGCCGTACGGTGCTGTCATGGCTACCCGATTGTCGAGCGGTGCGACCGTTCCGGTACGACGCCTTAAGGCCATCAACGGCCAGCCGGTGCAGGTGCCGGCGACCACGGGACGTACACACGTGCAGTTTCGCCGGTTCGCGGGCTGTCCGATCTGCCATCTGCATCTGCGTAGCTTCGCCGAGCGGTATCAAGAGGTTGCCGACGCCGGGATCAGCGAGGTGGTGTTTTTCCATTCGCCAGCCGAGGAGCTGCGCGGTTATCAGTCCCTGCTGCCGTTTACGGTGGTGGCCGACCCCGATAAGGAGCAGTATCGCGCATTCGGAGTGGAAAAGGGACTACGCGCTCTGACTCATCCTCGGGCGTGGCAATCGGCGTTTCGCGGGTATGCCGCCGCCCGCCGACACCGTAACGATCCCGATTATGCCGGTGTCGGGTCAACCGATGGCACCACGCATTTGGGTTTGCCGGCCGACTTCCTCATCGATCCCGACGGGACCGTCGTCGCGGCGCATTACGGTCGTCACGCCGACGATCAGTGGTCGGTGGAACAACTTCTGGACATCGATCGGTCGCTCGGCGGAAAAAAGTCGCGGTGACTTATCTCCGATTGATCGCCACCCTTGCCGTCGCGGCGGTGCTTGTCGCGGCGTGCGGTTCGCACTCCGGGGCCGGGTCGTCGCCGGCGCCTCCGTCCCCCTGGCACGCAGATACCCGACCACCCGAAGCCAGGAACGTGCCCGTACAGCTGCGGTTCATCGCCAAAACCCTGGACGGGCAGGACTTTCAAGGGCAAAGCCTGGTGGGTAAACCCGCGGTGCTGTGGTTTTGGACGCCATGGTGTCCGACCTGTCAAGGCGAGGCGCCGATGGTTGGCCGGGTCGCCGCGGCCAATCCGGGTGTGACCTTCGTCGGAGTCGCCGGACTGGACCAGATTCCCGCCATGAGGGAGTTCGTCGACAAGTACAAGCTGCAAGGATTCAGCGAGCTGGCCGACGCCGACGGGACGGTCTGGGCGAAATTCGGTGTCACCCGACAACCCGCGTTCGCGTTCATTCACCCTGACGGCAGTGTCGACGTCGTCAAGGGGCCGCTGTCTGAGCCCGATCTCACCCGGCGGGTGACGGGCCTGTCCCACCAATGATCGACACGATAGGTTTTGCCCTCGGCGCGGGGCTGGTGGCCGCGCTGAACCCGTGTGGCTTCGCGTTCCTGCCGGGCTACCTGGGTTTGGTGATCGCCGGTGGCGGCACGGAATCGTCACGCCAGGCGACACTGGTCCGCGCGGGCTCGGCGACTGTTGCCATGTCCGCCGGATTCGTCACCGTGTTCGGCGTCTTCGGCTTCCTGCTATCGCCGCTGATCGCCTCCGCGCAGAAGTACCTGCCGTTCGCAACCGTTGTCATCGGGGTTTTGCTGGTCACGATGGCGGTGTGGCTGCTGGCCGGCAAGGACATCGCGGTCATCCTTCCCCGGCTGTCTCATGGGACGCCCACCGCTCAGCTGCGATCGATGTACGGCTACGGCGTCGGGTACGCGATCGCATCGCTGTCGTGCACCATCGGACCGTTTCTTGCGGTGATCAGCGTGACATTCAACCGAGGCTCGATACTGCGCGGCATCCTGGCATTCATCGCGTATGCGGCCGGGATGACCATCACCGTCGGGATAGCCGCACTGGCGGTGGCCCTGGCCGGGTCCGCGGCAACCGGCACGCTTCGCCGCATCCTGCCGTATGTCGGCCGGATCGCCGGCGTCGTGGTGTTGTTGACCGGTATCTACGTCAGCTATTACGGCTACTACGAGATCCGGGTCTATTTCACCGACGCCAGGCCCGACGACCCGATCATCAAGGGTGTTGGGACGGTACAAGGTTGGCTGGCCAACCAGGTCGATGCCCTGGGCAGCTTGCCACTGCTGGCGATGCTCGCCGGATTGGTCGCAACCGCGATCGGGTTACGCATCGTGGTGCGCCACCGAGCCAGTCGCTCATAAATGGGGCGGCGGCGCATTCCCCCGTTGGCCACGGCTCCGCACCCCGCCAGGATCTCCGCGTCACCGCCTCTCAGCGCGTTCCCAAATCCATCGGATCACGTTCTCAACCGTCCGAACCCAACACCACAGACCAGGCACCCAAGAGTTTCTCGTCAGGTCCCCGAGCGCCAACGACATCTTCGAATACCTGACGAAAACCTAGCCGTTCGAGGCTGCGAATAGTTTTCGAGGCACGATCAGCCCGGTCGACGGGTATGGCGAGGCTCAGTGTAGCGGGAACGGCGAGGACGTGCGACGCTCGGCCCTCCCTGGTCGACGTCGTGCGGCTCGTCGTGGCGAAGCCACCGTCTGACCCCCGCCGCAACGGCAGACTCGGTGCCGGCTGCGGACCCACGGCATTTTCGGGTCAACGCGGTTTGGGGTAACCGGCGCTGGGCAACAATGACACAGCTACCGTGGTTGGTGACTAGAGTTATGCCCTAGCTGGCGGTGATCTCCGCACCGGCTTGGTCAGCAACGAGCTCGCCGAAGCCATCGGCAACGGCCCAACGCAATTGCTCAGGGCAACGGGAACACCGACGTGCGTGACGCGTCGCTGATGACCGGCTCTCTCGATCCAGCGCCGTTTCTAGGCTTCTCTACCCTGCCGTAACGGCGCATGGTCGACATCCGGACCGCTTTGTGCGCGAACGGTCCCGCCCCGGGGGTTCGTGAAGAAGAGCTGTCAAAGCTCACTTTCGCGGTTGATATCGTCGGTTTCCACCAGTTGTCCTTCCAGACGAGTAATCTAGCGTCCGCCATTAGCGCGATCCTCAACGGCGCGAGCGCCAACGTCGGCCTGGGCGCCGGTCCCACACCGGTCCTGGCCTGAGCCGCTATTTGGTCGACGTCAGCGCCGGCTCGGGCGCCGGTGTGTTCAGCGGTCCGAGGCTATCGGGTCCCACACACGGGAAAAACCGAAGTCGTTAAAGTCATTGACATTTCGGGTAGCGAATTCGTCGACACCGTGGTGGCGCAATGTCAGTGCCAGCCGGGCATCGAACAGGCGTCGGCGAGCAATTCCGGGCGTCGCTGCCAGCTCCCATACATCGTTCATCACCGGGGCGTTGTCGATGAGCGCCCACCGTCGGTGACGCCGAAACGTCTGACAGATCTCCGCCGCCTCGGGACCGTCGAGCGGTCGCGTCACCACCGCAGGGTTCCGCAGCAATTGATACAGCTCCATAAGCACGAGCTCACAGACTGCGACGTCGGTCCGACCAGCGCACTCGACGAGGAAGGCGGCGGCGCCGTCGTGTTCGGCGCAATCCTGGTTTTGGGCATACAGCAAGACATTCGTATCGATAGAGAGCACGGGTCGGCTCACGTCTCGTTGGCGAGCTCGCGCCACGTTTGTTCAGACACCCGAAACGGACCGAGTCGACGTGGCGGGGGTGGCTGCCAGGTGTCGGACGGGACGTCGCGCCGCGGATAAATCTGCACCATGTGCTCAAGGCCGCGACGAACGACCTCGGCAAGGGTCATCTCGTGCTCGCGTGCGATCCGCTTGGCGTCGCGGTAGAGCTCTTCGGGGAGCTGGACTTGGGTTCGAATCATACATGGAATCGTACATTGAATTTACATCTACATCTAAACTACATCGGCCAAGCCGCCTTCGTTCGCGCGTCGGTGCCGAAGTACCAGCCTCAGAGCCGAGCTGGCCGGAGAGAAAAGAACCCGAGGCGGATGGATATCTAGGCCCATTTTGGGAATGAAATGGTAATGTCGTGGCGTGTACGTGACGGTAGACCGCGTGGGCCGGGTTGTCATTCCCAAGGCACTGCGCGTCGCACTGGGAATCACGCCGGACACGCTGCTCGAACTGATCCCGGACGGATCGGGTCTGCGGATCGAGCCGGTTCGGCGGCGCCAACGTGCAATCGGTACCAGCGACGGGCTGCCGATACTCGGCGACGTGAAAGGTGCCGTGCTGACGGATGACGACGTGCGCCGACTTCGTGATGAGACGCAACGGTGACCGGTGGGCGTGCGACACGAGCTTTGCCGTCGCCGCTCTCGATCCGGCCCACGAAGCGCACGCTGCCTGCCGCCAGGCCCTGGTTGAATGTCGTCCTGCGCTTGCCGGGCATGCCACGTTCGAGACGTATTCGGTGTTGACCCGACTACCACTTCCCCTGCGCTTGAGTGCGATCCAAGCGGCTTCGGTACTGGCTGCGGCTTTCCCGGAAGACTGTTGGCTCGACGCAACCGGAACCCGCCACCTTCGCGAGCGGCTCGCTGGCCTCGGTATCGTCGGCGGCTCGGTCTATGACGCCCTCGTCGGACAGGCCGCCCTCTCAAATCAGCGTCGCCTGCTTACCCGTGACCGCCGGGCGGAACGCACGTACCGCTCCCTGGACGTCGAGTACCGGTTCGTGGATTGACGGCGGCCTCGCTTCCTGGGTGTCGGCCGGCTCCTCGCGCGGCCCGGTCAACTCACGGCGGCTCCGCAGCGGTGAGGATGGCGCTGACGTAGCTGGTCTGACCGGTGAGATCGCTGGTGTCGGCGGCCGGTTCGACACCGTAGCGGGCGAACAGGTCGGCGCGCGGTGTCGTCTCGACCCGCCAGCCTTTGGCGGTCAGGTAGGCCGGGACGTCGCAGCGATCGTCGGCGAACGTCATCGCCGCCATGTCGAGGCCGAATCCCTTGTCGCGCCAGTCGGCGGTGACCCGCTGCGCCGTCGCCGCGTCGATACTGGCGGGCCGGGCGACGTAGTCGGCGGCCAGACTGCTGCGTGGCGCGCTGAGCGCGGTGACGGCGTCGAACAGCCGCTGCTGCGCCGCGGCCGGCAGGTACATCAGCAGGCCCTCGGCCGACCACGCCGACGGCGACTGCGGGTCGAAGCCGGCCGCGCGCAGTGCGGCAGGCCAGTCTTCGCGCAAATCTGCTGCGACACAGCGCAGGTCGGCGCGCGGTTGCGCACCGAGCCGGGTCAGCACGCCGGTTTTGAACTCGATCACCGCGGGCTGGTCGATCTCGTAGACAACCATCTGCGCCGGCCAACCCAGCCGGTAAGCGCGGGCATCCAACCCGGAGGCCAGGATAACCGCCTGGCGTACACCTGCTTCGACAGCGGACAGGAAGTAGTCGTCGTAGAACCGGGTGCGCACCGCGACCTCGTCGACCAGGGCCTGCACCCGGGCCACCGACTGCGGATCCAGGTCGGCGGTGTCGAGTTCGCCGTTGACCTGCTTGGTGAAGAAGTCCAGGCCGACCGCCTCGACCAGCGGCTTGGCATACGGGTCGTCGATCAGGTGCCGGGGGTCTTGGCTGGCCATCGCGCGTCCGGCCGCGACCATGGTCGCGGTGGCGCCCACACCGGAGGCGGCGTCCCAGGTGTTGTTGTCGGTGCGGGTCACCCGACCACGGTAACGCGGATAGTCCCGCCGTC
>NZ_VYIK01000509.1 GCF_008709575.1 Mycobacterium sp. | reverse complement strand
GGCCGCTACCGGTAGCGAGTCTGCCCGATGACTGACCCGCTAGTTCTCATTAGGTACCGCCCATGGCACGACTTCCCAGTTACCTGCGCCGCGTCGAAACGCCGGCCGGCCTTCGCTACGAGGTGCGGGTCAACCCGCCGCGCAGGGTGGGTGAGTCGCGGCGCCAGCTGAAACGTCGCTTCGCCACCGTGGCCGAGGCGAGCGACTGGTATGCCGAGACCACCGCTTCCCTGGCGTCCGGCACCTACATCTCCCCCAGCGAACTCACCGTCAAGGCGGCGTGCGAACAGTGGCTTACGGCCAAATCCCTGCGGATCAAGCCGACGACGCTTGACGCCTACACCGCGGCGCTGCGGCCGGTGATCGACCGCTACGGCGACCGCCGCGTGCAAAGCATCACCAAAGCCGACGTGGAGGACCTCGTCGTTGAACGGACGGAAGGCACGGACGACCGCCCCGCCTGGTCGAGGACCAGTATCAATCCCATGCTGGCCCGCTGGCGGGCGGTGTGGGCGGGACTCCACGCTGAAGGTGTGCTGCCGCGCAACGTGGTCGCATTGGTCGAAC
>NZ_VYIK01000508.1 GCF_008709575.1 Mycobacterium sp. | reverse complement strand
GGGTCGGAGGACCAACGACCCTAGAGGTGGGCGGATCGGCATCCTAGGTTCGGCCTTGCAGACACGACATTATCGAGGAGAACGCCATGACCACCGTTCGCGACATCATGACAGCAGACGTCATATGTATTGGCGAAAATGAACCTGTGGCCACTGCCGCACGACAGATGCGCGACACGGATGTGGGAGCGCTGCCGATCTGCGGCGAGGACGGCCGGCTACACGGCATGCTCACCGACCGGGACATCGCCATCAAGTGCGTCGCCGCCGGCATGGACCCGGCAACCACCACGGCGGGCCAGCTGGCGCAAGGCAGCGTCTACCATGTCAATGCCGACACGAGTATCGAAGAGATGCTCGACGTCATGGCCGAGCACCAGATGCCGGTCATGGAAAACCACCGCTTGGTCGGCATTGTCGCCCAGGCCGACATCGCCCGCCATCTGCCCGAGTACGCGATTGTCCGGTTCGTCAAAGCCATCTGCTCGCCCAAGGCACTGACCAGTCACTAGTATCGGCACCAGGCGATTCTGTTTCCGGTGTGCCCTTTTGGAGGTTCAGCATGGGCGGT
>NZ_VYIK01000507.1:327-572 GCF_008709575.1 Mycobacterium sp. | reverse complement strand
CGACCGGCAGACCGGGCCGGGAAAACGCCTTCGCCGTCGCCCAACCACCGGCAAGCCCCACCAGGCCCGGCAGCGCAGCAGCCGCAACAGCGGCCACCACCAGCCGACGTGCCAAGCCGCGCAGGCTTGCGTTCACAACTGCCATGTCTTCTCCTGATCTGTCTGAGTTCATTCATCTGGTAGGTGAGGTGCCCCGAGAGGCGGCCGTTCAGCGCGGTGTCGAGCGGGGTGTGTGAGATGAATAA
>NZ_VYIK01000507.1:0-253 GCF_008709575.1 Mycobacterium sp. | reverse complement strand
GGCCCCCGCGAGCTGCCCAACTACCGTGACAGCCGGCCAACCGCGTCCACTGTGGCTACTCTTGTCCGCCTCTTGTCCGCCCTTGTCTGCGTTGGCGGGCATCCGGGTAGTTGCAGCGCTGCCGGTACCCGGGCAGCCGATGGTGCGGTGCCCGCGTAGGCTCGCCCGGGAAACCGACGACGAGCATGCCGTCCCGGATCGGGGCGCGATTGAGGGGCATATTTGGATACGGTGCTTGGGCTGGCGCTGACGT
>NZ_VYIK01000506.1 GCF_008709575.1 Mycobacterium sp. | reverse complement strand
GCGGGTCAGCGGCTGCAGCAAGCTGCCGGAAACGGTGATGTCGCGCCCGTCGACTCGCATGGTCCAACGATCCACCAGAACGGCACCGCGCCGGGTCAGCGGGGTGTCATACAAACTAGCATCAATGTATGACGATGATCAGCTTCCGGGTCGACGACGCCGACGCGGCTGCAATCGAGCGGTGGGCGCGGGCGCTGCACATCGACCGGTCCGAGCTCATCCGCGACGCGCTGCGACGGCACTTGGCGCAGCTGGCAGCCGACCAGGACGTGGCGGCCTACGCCGAACAGCCCGTGACCGACGAGGAGCGGGCACTCGCCGAGATCGCCGATTGGGGCCCCGCCGAGGATTGGGCAGACTGGGCCGATGCGGCGCGGTGAACTCTGGTTCGTCACCACCCCGGGTGGTGAGCGGCCCGTCCTGGTCCTTACCAGGGATCCGGTCGCGGACCGCATCGGCGCGGTTGTCGTGGCGGCGCTGACCCGGACCCGCAGGGGCCTGGTGTCCGAGCTGGAACTGACCGGATTCTTGGGCGCAAGCCTCGCCATTTATGGCGGGGTGAGCCCATCCCG
>NZ_VYIK01000505.1 GCF_008709575.1 Mycobacterium sp. | reverse complement strand
CTGGTCAACGAACTGGTTGGAACCCCCGACGACAAGCAGCTGAACACGCTGATTAACCACTGAAGTGGTGCTTGAATGATGGCGGCCCGGACGGGCAGCTGTCGAGCGATCATCTGGTGGGGGCGAGAGCAGCCACGCAGACCGCTGCGGGATCTCCAGACTGCCAACCCGGCATGGGGTCGATCGTGTCGATCTGAATGAATCCTCGGCGCTCCCAGAACGCTCGGGTGGCCACGTAGGGCGCGTAGTCGGCAGCCGCATCGAGGGTCTTGACCTCCACCAGTTGCAGTCCCTCGTCACCGAGCTCGCCCAGCACGTGGTCGAGCAAAGCGGTGCCGATCCCGGCGCCTCGGCTGATGTTGCGCACGGCCATCCAGAGAATTTCAGCAGTTCGTTCCGACCGGCGATCGATCACCGTGAAACCCACAACTCCCCTGGTGTCGGTCGCGACCCAGCCGTAGTGGTCGGCGAGGTCAACAGTGACCCGGGCGGGCACATCTTTGGTGAAGTAGTCAGGAAGGTCGCGCACGATTGCGACACAACCAACAACATCGTCGGGTCTACTACGGCGAA
>NZ_VYIK01000504.1 GCF_008709575.1 Mycobacterium sp. | reverse complement strand
GGTGGCCGAGGAGGGCCTGCGGCAATTCACCGATGCGCTGGCGGTCCCCCGGACCCCCGACCCGGTCGCCGACTTGGTGGCCACGGGCATCGCCTACCGCCGCTATGCCATCGAGCGCCCGCACATGTACCGGCTGATGTTCGGCAGCACCAGCGCGCACGGCATCAACGCTCCGGCCCACAACGTGCTGAATCTGACGGTCGACGAGATCAGCGAGCACTACCCGAGTTTCGCGCGCGTGGTGCATCCGGTGCACCGCTCGATTCAGGCGGGCCGGATCACGGCCGGTTCAGCCGACGACGACACCGCAGTGGTCGCCATCGCCGCCCGCTTCTGGGCGGCGATCCACGGATTCGTGATGTTGGAGCTGGCCGGCTACTACGGCGGCGACGGCGCGGCCGTCGGGCCGGTCCTCGCCGGGTTGACGACAAATCTTCTTGTCGCGCTAGGTGATTCACCCGAGCAGGTGGAGCTTTCGCAGCGGTCGGCGATCAGCGGAAACCCCGACACCTAAGGTCGACTACTTGACGGTGACGGTGGCGCCGGCGGCTTCGAGCTTGGCCTTGGCCTCCT
>NZ_VYIK01000503.1 GCF_008709575.1 Mycobacterium sp. | reverse complement strand
CGGCGGCGCGCTCGATCACCCACATCTCCCACAGCGGTTTGCTGCGATCCAGGGGCTGCGACGCGACGTCTGAACAGATTTCGGCGAGTTCTTTTCGCCTGCCTGGTGCCGGCAGGCCGACGCGTTTGAGATGCCGCTCGACGTCGAAGTCGCTGTCTTCCACCCACACCGGCTGATCCAGGTTGAGCCGGCTATCTGCCAGCTTTGCCCGCAACTCCGGCAACGCCTTGATCCGCAGCTCCAACCCGTCGCGCAGCCGATCGAAGGTGTAGCCACCGGGCATGGTCGAGGTGTCCAGCTCCACGACGGAGCACACGTTCAGCGGCTGGGTGGGCGTTTCGGTGTACAGGAAACTCGCGTCGAGGCCGCTGAGCCTTTCCATGCGGGCATGCTAAGAGCGTCGGCGCCGCGCCCACCAGGGCTCGGCCGGTAAATTGTGCCAGTTCTTGGGGTCGTTCAGCCTGTTCTCAACATTTGCCGACCAGTGTCGAACGTCGTTGCGGCTCAACGTAGCTCCGCGATCACCTTCGCGAAGCTCTCGGCGTGGTTCTCCTGCACGGTGAAGGATGTCAAC
>NZ_VYIK01000502.1 GCF_008709575.1 Mycobacterium sp. | reverse complement strand
GCATCGTGCCATCCTTCCCTCAAAAGAAGGTGTGCACGAAACCCGGGAGGCTTCATTAAGAAAAAAATAGACGGGACTGTCCGATATTCGGTGTAAGTGGCATTTCTCGGATTTTTCTTTCGGTCAGCGTTCTTCAGCAACTGGCATGCGATCGGCGAACGTGATCGCCAGGGCGTTGAGCGCCGGCTTCCAGCGTATAGCCCACTTGGTCTGCCCGGTACCCTTGGGATCTAGTGACCGGGTCACCAGGTAGAGCGTCTTGAGGGCGGCCTGCTCGTTGGGGAAGTGTCCGCGTGCGCGCACCGCCCTGCGGTAGCGGGCGTTGAGGCTCTCAATTGCGTTGGTAGAGCACAATACGCGGCGGATCTCGACGTCGTAGTCCAGGAATGGGATGAACTCGTCCCACGCGTTGTCCCACAATCGTGTGATCGCCGGGTAGGGCTTGCCCCATTTCTCGGCGAACTCCTCGTAACGCAACCGGGCCTCATTCGCGTTGGCCGCGGTGTAGATCGGTTTGAGATCGACGCTGATCTTGTCCCAGTACTTACGCGAGGCGTAGCGGAAGGTGTTGCGG
>NZ_VYIK01000501.1 GCF_008709575.1 Mycobacterium sp. | reverse complement strand
TGGCGACCGGAGTGCTGCACGACCCTTATACCAACGCCACCATCGACTTTCAGCGCGGCGCGAAGATCGGCGCCTCGGTGCAAATTGATCACATCGTGCCCTTGTCGTACGGATGGGATGAAGGGGCGTGGGACTGGCCTCAGGAGAAGCGAGTTCGGTTCGCCAATGACCCGGCCAACTTGCTTGCGGTGGCGGGGCAGGCCAACGAGGACAAGGGTGACAAGCCTCCTGCGTTGTGGATGCCGCCCAACACCGCGTTCCACTGTCAGTACGCGATGCAATTTATCGCAGTGCTGCGGGGCTACAGCTTGCCGGTCGATGCGCCGTCGGCGACGGTGCTGCGTGAAGCTGCGGACACCTGCCCGAAGAGCTGAACCGGTCTCGCGACTAGCGTCGGCCGCTTCCGGCGGGCGCTGCGTTGCGCCAGGCGGTGGCCATCTGTCCCCCGAGGCAGCCCACCGCCGACAGTAGACGGTGAACCTGGCCAGAACTAGGCCCCGGTGTAGGTCAGTGGATCCTCGCGGACCCGGGTGCCGTCGTTGAGCCCGCCCAGGGCAGCCAGGTGTTCGGCGGCGA
>NZ_VYIK01000500.1 GCF_008709575.1 Mycobacterium sp. | reverse complement strand
GACGGACTGGGTAGGTCACCCCGTCGCGCACGACATATCCGGCGAAACCCCACTCGCCCTTGGCGATCCAGATCCAGCCATTGAGCGCGCGGCCCGATTCGGTATAGGCAACGAACCATTTCCAATGCTGTGGCACGCCCCAATCGCGCAATCCCCAGGAATGGTCGCGATGTCCCATCCGGTCCCACTCGATGCGCTGACCCGCGACTGCGAGCCCGCCGCGCACCCGACCGGTCTGCTCGATCCGGTTCACCGCGAACCACAACGGCAGGCCGTCGGGATTGCAGTGATAGCTGAACGCATCGTGAATGCCGGTGAACGCGAACTCGATTTGCACGCCGTCGCGGTCGTAGTTCAGCAGGCAGGACCTGCGCAACTCGGGCTGCGTAAGGGTCAGGCCATCGAAAGAGAATTCGTCGAGGTCGGCGTGGTCCGGTACCCGCCCCTGGTGGAGGTGCAGCGCCAGGGGCGCTTCCGGTCCCCAAACGCAGACGTTGTAGCCCGCCTTCCCGCTGCCGGTCAAGTAGAGATAGACCTGCACGCCGAGCTCTTCCTCGGGCATGATCAGTTCCCAGAA
>NZ_VYIK01000004.1 GCF_008709575.1 Mycobacterium sp. | reverse complement strand
GCGGGCCGGGGCGGCCACCCGGCTCGCCGATGTCGGCGTGATCGCGGTGCTGCTGATCTGGCACGTCATCGGCGCCACCTCGTCGGACGACGGCTACAACCTGACCATCGCCCGGGTGGCGCCCAGCGCCGGCTACCTGGCCAACTACTACCGCTATTTCGGCACCACCGAGGCACCGTTCGACTGGTATCTCGCGGTGCTGTCCAAGATGGCGTCGGTGAGCACCGCCGGGGTGTGGATGCGCCTGCCGGCCACGCTGGCCGGGATCGGCTGCTGGCTGATCGTCAGCCGGTACATGCTGCGGCGGCTGGGCCCCGGCAAAGGCGGCCTGGCCGCCAACCCGGTGGCGGTGTGGACCGCCGGGGCGGTGTTCCTCGCCGCCTGGCTGCCGTTCAACAACGGTCTGCGGCCCGAGCCGCTGATCGCGCTCGGCACCGTGGCGACCTGGGTGCTCGTCGAGACCGCGATCGCCACCCGGCGGCTGGCCCCGGCGGCGGCGGGCATCGTCACGGCCACCCTGGCCGCGACGCTGGCGCCGCAGGGGCTGATCGCCATCGCCCCGCTGCTGACCGGCTCGCGGCCGATCGCCGAGATCATCCGCCGGCGCCGGCCGGCCGACGGACTGTGGGCGCCGCTGACGGTGTTGGCGGCCGCGGTGTCGCTGATCACCGTCGTGGTGTTCCGGTCGCAGACGCTGGCCACCGTCGCCGAGTCGGCGCGGATCAAGTACGTGATCGGGCCCACGATCGCCTGGTACCAAGACTTCCTGCGCTACTACTTCCTGACCGTGGAGGAGAACGTCGACGCGTCGATGACCCGCCGTTTTGCCGTGCTCGTGCTGTTGTTGTGCCTGTTCGGAATGATCGCGGTGCTGCTGCGGCGCGGCCGGGTGCCGGGGCTGGCCCGCGGAGCGGCCTGGCGGCTGATCGGCACCACCGCGGTGGGGCTGCTGCTGCTGACGTTCACGCCGACGAAGTGGGCCGTGCAGTTCGGCGCGTTCGCGGGGCTGGCCGGCGCGCTGGGCGCGGTCACCGCGTTCGCCGTCGCCCGCGTCGGCCTGCACAGCCGCCGCAACCTGTCGTTGTACGTCACGGCGCTGCTGTTCGTCCTGGCCTGGGCGACCTCGGGCATCAACGGCTGGTTCTACGTCGGCAACTACGGGGTCCCGTGGTACGACCTGCAGCCGGTGATCGCCAGCCATCCGGTGACCTCGATGTTTTTAACCGCCTCGATCGCGACCGGGTTGCTGGCCGCCTGGCAGCACTTCCGGCTGGACTACGCCGGGCACACCGAGGTCGCCGACAACCGGCGCAACCGCCTCCTGGCGTCCACCCCGCTGCTGGCCGTCGCGACGATCATGGTGCTGGTCGAGGTCGGCTCGATGGCCAAAGCCGCCGTCGTGCGCTACCCGCGCTACACCATCGCGAAGGCCAACCTGGCGGCGCTGACATCGGGGCTCTCCGACACCAGGTGTGCGATGGCCGACGACGTGCTGGTCGAGCCGGACACCAACGCCGGCTTGTTGCAACCGGTTGCCGGACAAACCTTCGGGCCCGACGGTCCGCTGGGCGGAGTCAACCCGATCGGTTTCACCCCCAACGGTGTCGGCGAGGATCTGTCGTCGGACCCGGTGATCTCCAAGCCCGGCCTGGTCAACTCCGACGCCTCCCCCAACAAGCCCAACGCCGCGGTCAGCGACTCGGCCGGCACCGCCGGCGGCCGGCTTCCTGCGGGAGCTCCGCCCGGAGTCAACGGCTCGCGGGTCGCGCTGCCGTTCGGCCTGGACCCGGCCCGCACCCCGGTGATGGGCAGCTACGGTGAAAACGGTATGGCCGCCACGGCCACGTCGGCCTGGTACCGGCTGCCGCCGCGCAGCCCCGACCGGCCGCTGGTGGTGATCTCGGCCGCCGGCGCGATCTGGTCGTACAAGGAGAACGGCGACTTCGACTACGGTCAGCAGCTCAAACTCGAGTGGGGCGTCACCCGGCCCGACGGCAGCACCACGCCCCTCGGGCAGGTCTACCCCATCGACCTCGGGCCCCAACCGGCGTGGCGCAACCTGCGGTTCCCGCTGAGCTGGGCCCCGCCGGAAGCCAACGCGGCGCGCATCGTCGCCTACGACCCCAACCTGAGCTTGCAGCAGTGGTTCGCGTTCACCCCGCCGCGCGTTCCGGTCACCCAGACACTGCAGCAACTGATCGGCTCGCACACCCCGGTGCTGATGGACATCGCCACCGCCGCGAACTTCCCGTGCCAGCGCCCGGCCACCCAGCATCTCGGTGTCGCCGAACTTCCGGCTTATCGCATTCTGCCCGACCACAAACAGACCGCGGCGTCGTCGAACCTATGGCAGTCCAGCGAGGACGGCGGGCCGTTCCTGTTCACCCGGGCGCTGCTGTGGACCTCCACGATCCCGACCTATCTGCGCGACGACTGGTACCGGGACTGGGGATCGCTGGAGCGCTACCACCGGCTGGTACCGCCCGAGCAGGCACCCGACGCCGCCGTCGAGCAGGGTGCCGCCGTCGTCTACGGATGGCACCGGCCAGGACCGATTCGAGCACTGCCATGACCCTCACCCAAGCGGCCCAACCCGCCGCCGCCCGCGCCGCCGCCGTCGACGTCCGGGCGGCGCGCTGGGTGGCGACCATCGCCGGGCTCCTCGGCTTCGCGCTGTCGATCGCCACGCCGTTGCTGCCGGTCGTCCAGACCACCGCGACGCTCACCTGGCCGCAGCAGGGCCGCTTCACCAGCGTCACGGCGCCGCTGATCTCGCTCACTCCGGTCGCGATGACGGTCGAGGTGCCGTGCCGGCTGATCCGGGCCATGCCGCCGACCGGCGGGCTGGTCCTGGGCACCGCACCCAAACAGGGCAAGGAGGCCGCGCTCAACGGCCTGTTCGTCAACGTCACCGGCCAGCGGGTCGACGTCACCGACCGCAACGTGGTGATCATCAGCGTGCCGCGCGCCCGGGTGGACGGGGCGCAGTGCGAGCGCATCGCGATCAGCTCCACCCACGCCGGCACCTACGCCACCTTCGTCGGACTGACCGATCCGGCCGGGCGCCCCCTGCGCAGCGGCTTCCCCGACCCCAACCTGCGCCCGCAGGTCGTCGGGGTGTTCACCGACCTGACCGGCCCGGCACCACCCGACCTGAAACTCTCGGCGACCATCGACACCCGCTTCTCGACCAGGCCGACGGCGCTCAAACTGACCGCGATGGTGCTGGCCATCGCCGCCACCGTCGGCGCGCTGCTCGCGCTGTGGCGGCTGGACCGGATGGACGGCCGCCGGATGCACCGCCTCATCCCCGGCCGCTGGCACGGCTTCACCCCGGTCGACGCCACCGTGGTCGGCGCGTTCCTGCTGTGGCATGTGATCGGGGCGAACTCGTCGGACGACGGCTACGTGCTGGGCATGGCCCGGGTGGCCGACCACGCCGGCTACATGTCCAACTATTTCCGCTGGTTCGGCAGCCCCGAGGACCCGTTCGGCTGGTACTACAACCTGTTGGCGCTGATGACCCATGTCAGCGACGCCAGCATCTGGATGCGGCTGCCCGATCTGTTCGCCGGGCTGCTGTGCTGGCTGCTGTTGTCGCGCGAGGTGCTGCCGCGGTTGGGGCCCGCGGTGGTGTCCAGCAGAGCGGCGGTGTGGGCGGCGGCCCTGGTGTTGCTGG
Source organism: Mycobacterium sp. (assembly GCF_008709575.1). Lineage (GTDB taxonomy): Bacteria > Actinomycetota > Actinomycetes > Mycobacteriales > Mycobacteriaceae > Mycobacterium. The sequence continues at coordinate 80,955 of NZ_VYIK01000004.1, read as the reverse complement.
CAGCGTGGATGCCGTTCGACAACGGGCTGCGGCCCGAGGGGATCATCGCGCTCGGCTCGTTGATCACTTATGTGCTGATCGAGCGGGCCATGAACTCCGGGCGAATGACGCCGGCGGCGCTGGCGATCGTCGCGGCGGCGTTCACGCTGGGGATCCAGCCCACCGGGCTCATCGCGGTGGCGGCGCTGGTCGCCGGTGGCCGGCCGATCCTGCGGATTCTGGCGCGTCGGCACCGCCTGGTCGGCACCTGGCCGCTGGTGGCGCCGCTGCTGGCCGCCGGTTTTGTGGTGCTGACCGTGGTGTTCGCCGACCAAACGCTGGCAACCGTGGCCGAAGCCACCCGGATTCGCGCCGCGATCGGGCCCAGCCAGGCCTGGTACACCGAGAACCTGCGCTACTACTACCTGATCCTGCCCACCGTCGACGGCTCGCTCTCGCGCCGGTTCGGCTTCTTGATCACCGCGCTGTGCCTGTTCACCGCCATGTTCATCATGTTGCGCCGCAAGCGGGTGCCCGGTGTGGCCCGCGGACCGGCCTGGCGGCTGATGGGCGTCATCTTCGGCACCATGTTCTTCATGATGTTCGCGCCCACCAAGTGGGTGCACCACTTCGGCCTGTTCGCCGCGGTGGGCGCGGCGATGGCCGCGCTGACCACCGTGCTGGTCTCGCCGGCGGTGCTGCGCGCCGCGCGCAACCGGATGGCGTTCGTGGCGGCCGTGTTCTTCCTGCTGGCGTTGTGCTTCGCCACCACCAACGGCTGGTGGTATGTGTCCAGCTACGGCGTGCCGTTCAACAGCGCCATGCCGAAACTGGCCGGCGTCACCCTGAGCACAATCTTTTTCGCGTTCTTCGCGCTGACCGCACTATATGCGGCCTGGTTGCACTTCGCCCCCCGCGACCGGGGTCAGGGCCGGTTGGCCCGCGCGCTGACGGCCGCACCGGTGCCGATTGCCGCCGGTGTGATGGTGTGCCTGTTCGTCGCATCGATGGTGGCCGGGATCGTGCGTCAGTACCCCACCTACTCCAACGGCTGGGCCAACCTGCGGGCGTTGGCCGGCGGCTGCGGCCTGGCTGACGACGTGCTCGTCGAACCGGATCCCAACGCCGGCTTCATGACAGCGTTGCCCGGCGACTACGGCGATCTGGGTCCCCTCGGCGGGGTCCATCCGGTCGGGTTCACGCCCAACGGCGTGCCGGAGCACACCGTCGCCGAGGCGATCCGGATGACGCCCCCGCAACCGGGCACCGACTACGACTGGGACGCGCCGACCACACTGGCGGCACCGGGCATCAACGGGTCGACGGTGCCGCTGCCCTACGGTCTTGATCCGGCGCGGGTTCCGGTGGCCGGCAGCTACACCACCGGCCCGCAGCAGCAGAGCCTGCTCACCTCGGCGTGGTATCGACTACCGCGCCCCGACGACGGGCATCCGCTGGTGGTGGTGACCGCCGCGGGCAAGATCGCCGGCACCAGCGTGCTGCACGGGCACACCGACGGTCAGACCGTGGTGCTCGAGTACGGCCGGCCCGGACCCGGCGGCGAGGTGCTGCCGGGCGGGCGACTGATCCCCTACGACTTGTACGGTGAGCAGCCGAAGGCGTGGCGCAACCTGCGCTTCGCACGGGCCAAGATCCCCGCCGATGCCACCGCGGTCCGGTTGGTGGTCGAGGACCTCTCGCTGACCCCGCAGGACTGGGTCGCGGTGACCCCGCCGCGGGTGCCGGAGCTGCGTTCGCTGCAGGAGTACGTCGGCTCGTCAGCGCCGGTGCTGATGGACTGGGCGGTCGGGCTGGCGTTCCCCTGCCAGCACCCGATGCTGCACGCATACGGTGTCACCGAGATCCCGAAGTTCCGCATCACCCCGGACTACCTGGCCAAAAAGCAGGACACCGACACCTGGGAGGACGGCGTCAACGGCGGCCTGTTGGGCATCACCGACGTGCTGTTGCGGGCGCATGTGATGGCGACCTACCTCTCTCGCGACTGGGGTCGCGACTGGGGATCGCTGCGCAAGTTCGACACGATCGTCGACGCCGAGCCCGCGCAGCTCGACCTGGGCACCGCCACCCGAACCGGGTGGTGGTCACCCGGACAGATCCGGATCAAGCCCTAAGCTCGGCTCCAGCCCGGTGAGAGTAGGGTGCCAGATGCGGAGCGCCGTCCATCGCCGGGGTGGACGATATCGGTCTGGGGGCGTGCGCCGGATGGCTCGGACTAACGCAATAGTGGTGGGCGCGTTGTTGAGCCTCGGGCTGACCCCGCTGCTTGCCGGTCCTGCTGCGCACGCCGACGTCGAAGACCTGATCCTCAGCGTGCTCGACGTCGCCGACTGGGGCGCCCTGGTTCCCCCCGGCGCCGGGCCCGACCTCGACGCACCCGGCGCGGCCGAGGCCATCGCCAGCACCCTGGGCGCCGGCAGCACCGCCGATCCCGCGGCAACCCTGTCGGATGCCACGGCGTCGGTCCCGTTGACCGTCGAGGGCGTGGGTGCCGGCCAGCCGGTCGTCGACGTCTCCCTCAGTGGCGGGCAGCCCATTCCCGTCGCGCTCGACACCGGGTCCAAAGGCCTGGAAGTCTCGATCGGTGACGTGCCGTCCCAAGACGTTATGCATGCGCTGCGCCACTTCAGCGTGGACGATCTGCACGTCAACCTGTTTCCGGCGGGGATCAATATCGGCCTTGAGATTCCCACCACGGTCGGTTTCGGCGATGGGATCGTCGCCGATCACGCGCTGGTCGACGCGGTCTTTTTCAGTTTCCCGTTTTCGGTCATCGGCGCCCAGCGGCTGGCCGGCGCACCCGTCGACGGCATCTTGGGTATCGGCCCCAACGCCGGCGGCAGCCACCTGGTGACCACCGACCTGCCCGGTGATCTCAGCGACGGCGTGCTGATCGACGAACCGGCCAAACAACTGGTGTTCGGCCCCGAGCCCGACACCGTCGACGGGCTGAGTCCCATCGCCACCCTGGACGGGGCGCCGTTCGCCGGCAGCCCGTTCCATCCGCAAGACCTGCAAGTCCAGATCGGCTCCGAGGCCAAGCACGATGTTGCGGTGGTTTTCGACAGCGGCGGCAAGGGCGGCTGGCTGCCGCCGAGCCTGGCCGACGGATACCCCAGAGGTCTGCTCGGCTTCGGCAATGTCCCGGACAAAACACCGATCTCGGTCTACACCCCCGACGGGGAGTTGCTGTACTCCTACCCCACCTCCGGCGGTTCGGGTGCGATGATCATCGTGCCGGGCTGGCTGCTCAGACTGCTGGGAATCGACTATCCCCTGGTCAACACCGGCAACGCGGCCTTCCTGGAGGATCCGGTCTACATATCCAACGCCGACGGCGGAACGATGACCTTCTACGGGCCGACCGTCTACGGGTCGACCCAGATCCCACCCGGAGGTTAAATCGGGATCAGGCCGTGTTTGCGGTTGACCCGCGCCCACAACTGCTTGTCCCGCAACAGGTGCAGCGACTTGCGCAGCAGCAGCCGGGTATCGTGCGGCTCGATAACCGCGTCGATGAAGCCGCGTTCGGCGGCGATCCACGGGATCGCCAGGTTGAGGTTGTAGTTCTCGATGAAGCTCTTCTTGATCTCTTGCGCCTCGGGCGCATGCGGGTCGGGGAACCGTTTCATCAGCAACTGCGCCGCACCCTCGGCGCCGATCACCGCGATCCGGGCGGTGGGCCAGGCGAAGTTCAAATCGGCGCTCAGCTGCTTGGATCCCATCACCGCATACGCCCCGCCATAGGACTTGCGGACCGTGATCGTCACTTTCGGCACGTCGGCTTCCACGACGGAGTACAGGAAACGTCCGCCGCGCTTGATGATGCCGTTCTTCTCCTGCTCCACCCCGGGCAGAAAACCCGGCGTGTCCACGACGAATACCAGCGGGAGGTTGAACGCGTCGCAGAACCGGATAAACCGGGCCGCCTTGTCGGAGGCCGCATTGTCGATCGCCCCCGACAGCACCATCGGCTGGTTGGCGACCACGCCGACCGGGTGCCCGTCGACCCGGGCGAACCCGGTGATGATCGCCGGCCCGGCCTGGGCGGCGACGTCGAGGAAATCGCCGTCGTCGAAGATCCGCAGCAAGATCTCGTGCATGTCGTAGGCGGCGTTGTCGGAGTCGGGCACGATCGAGTCGAGTTCCAAGTCGTGCGCGGTCACCTCCGGCTCCAGCCCCGGGTTGACGATCGGCGGCGAGTCGAAGCAGTTCGACGGCAGAAAAGACAAGAAATCCCGCACGTATTGAAATGCGGCGGCTTCGGATTCGACGACCTGGTGGATGTTGCCGTAACGGGCCTGAGCGTCGGCGCCGCCGAGTTCGTCGAGAGAAACCTCCTCACCGGTGACTTCGGCGATCACGTCCGGTCCGGTGACGAAGAAGTAGCCCTGGTCGCGCACCGCGACCAGGAGATCGTCTTGGATCGGCGAATATACCGCCCCCCCAGCGCATTTGCCGAAAATCAGCGAGATCTGCGGCACCAGCCCGGACAGCATTTCATGGCGGCGGCCCAGTTCCGCGTACCACGCCAGCGAAGTGACCGCGTCCTGGATCCGCGCGCCGCCGGAGTCGTTGATGCCGATGATCGGGCAGGCGACCATCGCGCACCACTCCATCAGCGCTGCCACCTTGCGGCCGAACATCTCTCCGACGCTGCCGCCGAAGACGGTCTGGTCGTGGCTGAACACCCCGACCGGGCGGCCGTCGATGGTTCCCCGGCCGGTCACGACGCCGTCGCCGTAGAGCGCGTTGGGGTCGCCCGGCGTGCGGGCCAGCGCCCCGATCTCCAAAAAGCTGCCCGGGTCGAGCAGCCCCAGGATGCGGGCCCGGGCGCTGGGGATGCCTTTTCTGTCGCGTTTGGCGGCGGCCTGCTCCCCGCCGGGTTCCTTGGCCAGCTCGAGCTTGCGGCGCAGTTCCTCAAGCTGTTGGGCGGTGGTCTTGAACTGGCCCGGCGTGGGCACCGTTGCGGTCACTTGCCTGCCTTCTCCTGCGCTTCGATCCTGCTGAGCACCTGCGTCAGGTGCGCGCCGACCTTGGCGATGATCGGCTCGTCGATCACCTGGATGTGCTCGCCGCCGATCGGCACGATCTCCAGATCCGAGACGTACTCCCCCCAGCCGCCATCGGGCTTGCGGGTGGCATACCGCGGCTCGAACATGATCGCGTCGTCGTGGTAGCGATCGGCCATGTACAGGGTGACATGCCCGTCATAGGGCTGGATTTGGGCGGTGTCGATCGCCCGCTGATCCAGGTACGACGTGCGCTGGTGTTCGATGATCCCGCCCGGGATCTGCACTCCGCTGGCCTTGACCGCCTCCAGAACGAGCCGGACCTGGCCCTCGTCGTCGAGTTCTTCGAGCTGCTCGTAAGGGATTTCGGGAATCTCGACGTTGAAAGTACGCTCGGCGAACCGCGCGTAGCGCTCCCAGCGTTTGCGGGTTTCCTCTTTGGTTTGCGGGATCTCCTCACCGGCCCGCACGGTGTCGATCAGCCCGACGAACGGCACGTCACAACCCTGTTGCCGCAGCCCGATCGCGCACGCGTAGGCCAACGCCCCGCCCAGCGACCAACCGACCAGAACGAACGGGCCGTCGCCCTGCATCTCACGCAGCTTGGGCACGTACTGGCGGGCGCGCTCCTCGATCGTGCCCTCCACGCGCTCGAACCCGTACATGGGGGTGTCCGGCGGCAGCCGGTTCAGCAGCGGCTCGTAGACCACCGTCGAGCCGCCGGCGGCGTGGAACACGAACACCGGGATCTTGGCGGAGCCTTCGGGACGGGCGCGGATCGTCCGGACGAACCCGTCGATCCGACCGGCCTCCAGGTATTCGCGCACCGTGCTCGCCAACTCCTCGATGGTCGTGGCGGCAGTGACGTCCTCCACGCTGATCGGCCCGTCCGCGCGCTCGGAAAGCCGCTGCGCCATCTTGGCGGCTGCCTCGCGGTCGAGCTCGGGTAACGGGGTGAAGATGCCGCCCGGCGACTTACCGGTGACGATCGCCCAGGTAGCGAACGTGACCCGCTCGGCGGCGTCGCGCGGCGGCACGTCGGCACCCAGCGCCTCGGTGACGGCCCGCTGGTTGAGCGCCTGCGCGGCGCCGGCCAGGTTGGGCTGCGCCGCAGGGCCCGACGGGTCGGTCGGTGGCGGCGGGATCGGCACCTCGGCGGGTGGGGGCGCCGTTGCCGACGTCGCGCCGGACAGCAGCGCGGCCTGCTCCCTGGCGATCTCCTCGGCGGTCTGCGTCTTCTGGTGCTCGTGCAGCTGCTGGACCTCGTCGCGGTGCTCGATGGCGTACTCGATCAGCTTCTCGACGTTGTACAGGCTGGCGTCGCGGACGGCCTGCAACTGGATCGGCGGCAGGTCGAAATCGTATTCGACGCGGTTCTTGATCCGCACCGCCATCATCGAATCCAGACCGAGCTCGATCAGCGGGACCTCCCACGGCAGGTCCTCGGGCTCGTAGCCCATCGCCATCGACACGATGCCGGCCAGCCGATCGTGCACCGTCTCGCCGGAATCCGGCGACCACTTGGCCAAGCCACCGACCTGGCGGGCGGTGAGACTGTCGTGCAGGGTCTCGGCGTCGGGATCCTGTCGGGGGGCAGGGGCCGGGGTCACCTCCGCTGTCGCCGCCGGCGCGACGGCCACGGCGGCGCCCACCGCCGTCGGCAGCACCGGCGCCTGGCCGCCCCGGCTCACCAGCGCGTCATAGACCAGCGTGAACGACTCGTCGATGCGGGCGTGCACCGTCACCGACGCGCCGCCGGGGTGACGGGTCAGCGTCGTCACCAACCGGGCGCCCTCGGCGGGTACCGCCCGCTGCTCGGCCGCGGTGAGCTCCGCGTCCGGGAGCACTTGGGCCGCCGCAGCTTTGACCAGCGCCGCCAGATCGGTCGTGCCGCGCGGCGCGTACTCCCACACGTGGCGGCCGTCCGGGGTAGCGACATGGCTGCCCGGCATCAGCACCGATCCGTCGCCGGCGAAGTGCGCGTCGAGCCAGTGCTCCTTGCGGCGGAACCGGGTCGGCGGGATGTTGGCGTAGTCGTGCGGCCCGCTCGCCCGGCTGAACAGCGTTCGGACGTCGAGGTCGTGGCCGTAGACGTAGAGCTGCGCCATCGCCGTGGTCATCGCGTCGACGTCGTCGGTTTTGCGGACCAACGTCGAAATCAGCTGCGCGTCCGGCAATCCTGCAGCGGCCGTGGTCAATCCGACCTGCATCAGCGCCACCGGGTTGGGGGCGAGCTCCACGAACGTGGTGTATCCGTTGTCGACGGCGTTGCGGATGCCGTGGGTGAAATACACCGAATGCCGCAGCCCCTTCAGCCAGTAGGCGACGTCGTGGATCGGTTCACCGCCGGGCCGGATGTAGCTGCCCTCGTGCACGGTGGAGAAGTAGCCGACCGTCAACGGCTGCGCCGCGATGCCCTGGATCTCGGCGGACAGCTCGCCCAAGAGCGGGTCCATCTGCGAGGTGTGACTGGCGCCCTTGGTGGCGAACTTGCGGGCGAACTTGCCCTCGGCCTCGCAGCGGGCGATGATCGCGTCGACCTGTTCGGGCGGGCCGCCGATGACCGTCTGACTCGGGGCGGCGTAGACGCACACTTCCAAGTCCGGAAAATCGGAGAACACCGTCGTGATCTCCTCGGCGGAGTATTCCACCAGCGCCATCAGCCGGATGTACTCGCCGAACAGCATCGCCTCGCCCTCGCCCATCAGATGCGCGCGCGAGCAGATCGTCCGGGTGGCGTCGCGCAGCGACAGCCCGCCGGCGAAGTACGCCGCGGCGGCTTCGCCCAACGACTGGCCCACCACCGCCGCGGGCTTCGCGCCGTGATGCTTCAACAGCTCGCCAAGGGCGACCTGGATCGCGAAGATCACCACCTGGGTGGTCTCGATCCCGTAGTCCTTCGAGTCGTCGAGGATCAGTTCCAGGATCGAGTAGCCGCGCTCGTCCTGGACCAGCGCGTCGACTTTCTCGATCCACTCGGCGAACACCTCGTTACGCAGGTAGAGGTTCTTGCCCATCTTGCGGTGCTGCGCGCCGAACCCGGCGAGCACCCACACCGGGCCGTTGGTCACCGGCCCGTCGGCGGAAAACACGTTCGGCCGCGCCTTGCCCTCGGCGACTGCGCGCAACCCCTTGATCGCCTCGTCGTGGTCGCGGGCCAGCACCACCGCACGGGAGCGACCGTGGTTGCGCCGCGACAGCGCCCGACCGATCGACTCCAGCGACGAGGCCCGGCCCTCGGGGCCCTCCATCCAGTCGGCCAGTTCGGCGGCGGCCGCCTTCTTGCGGGAAGTCAGGAACGCCGACACGACCAGCGGCACCAGCGGCGCTGGGGTTTCCTGGGCGGCAAGCTCCGCCAGCGCAACCTCCTTGAGCCGCAACGCTTCTTCGGTGATGCCCGGAGGTTCGGTGTCCTCGCCGGCAGCCTCGTCGACGACGAATTCGCCGTACTCGTCGAACCGCACCCCGGCCACCAGCGACCCGGACTCGGCGGCCGGCGCCGGTTCGGGCTGCGGTTCCACCGCATGCTCGACGACGTCGCGCGGCAGCACCTCACGCAACACCACATGCGCATTGGTGCCGCCGAACCCGAAGCTCGACACCCCGGCGACCGCGTAGCCGCCGTAGCGGGGCCAGTCGGCCACCGTGTCGAGGACCCGCAAACGTGCCGCGTCGAAATCGATGAACGGGTTGGGCCCGGCGTAGTTGATCGACGGCGGCAGCTTGTCGTGGTGCAGTGCCAGCACCATCTTGACCAGGCTCGCCGCTCCGGCGGCGGACTCCAGGTGTCCCAGGTTGGTTTTGATCGCGCCCAGCAGGGCCGGCTTGTCCGGCGCGCGGCCCCGCCCCACGACCCGCCCCAGCGCCTGCGCCTCGATCGGGTCACCGAGCACGGTGCCGGTGCCGTGCGCCTCGATGTAGTCCACGGTGCGCGGGTTGATCCCGGCGTCCTGGTAGGCACGGCGCAGCACGTCGGCCTGAGCGTCCGGATTAGGGGCGATCAAGCCGTTGGACCGGCCGTCATGGTTGACCGCACTGCCGGCGATCACCGCCAAGATGGTGTCGCCGTCGCGGCGGGCATCCTCGACCCGCTTGAGCACCAGCATCGCGCCGCCCTCGGAGCGGGTGTAGCCGTCGGCATCGGAGGAGAACGACTTGATCCGGCCGTCGGGAGCCAGCACCTGGCCGATCTCGTCGAACCCGAGCGTCACCGCCGGGGTGATCAGGGCGTTGACCCCGCCGGCCAGGGCTACGTCGCATTCGCCGCTGCGCAACGCCTGGACCGCTTGATGAGTGGCGACCAGCGAGCTCGAGCAGGCGGTGTCGACCGCCACCGAGGGGCCGTGAAAGTCGTAGAAGTAGGAGACCCGGTTGGCGACGATCGAGCTCGCGGTGCCGGTGATCGCGTAGGGATGGGCCACGGTCGGGTCGGACATCGCCAGGAAGCTGTAGTCGGCGACCGAGGTGCCGATGTAGACGCCGACGGCTTCACCGCGCAGGCTGGAGGCGGGGATGCGGGCGTGCTCGAGCGCCTCCCAGGTCAGCTCCAGCGCCATCCGCTGCTGCGGGTCGATGTTGTCGGCCTCGGTTTTGGACAACGCGAAGAACTCGGAGTCGAAGCCTTTGATGTCGGTGAGGTAGCCGCCGCGGGTGCGGGCCTTCGTGATGCGCTCGGCCAGCCGCGGCTCGTCCAGGAACTCCGACCAGCGGCCCTCGGGTAAGTCGGTGATCGTGTCGCGCCCCTCCAGCAGCGCCCGCCAGGTCTCTTCCGGGGTGTTCAGGTCGCCCGGGAAGCGGGTGGCCAACCCCACCACGGCGATGTCGACCCGTTCCACCGGGCCGCGACGTGACCAGTCGGTGTCGTCCCCGGCGGTGTCCGCGGAGGCTGCGCCGGGGTCGCCCTCGACGATCCAGGTGGCCAGCGATTCGATGGTCGGATGCTCGAAGGCGGCCGCGATCGACACGGTGACCCCGGTGTGGTCTTCGATGTCGGCGGCCATCGCGACCGCGTCCCGCGAGGAGAGACCCAGCTCCACCATCGGCGTGGCCTCGTCGATGGTGTCCGGTGACTGGCCGGTGGCGTTGGCGACCCAGTCGCGCAGCCATCGGCGCACCTCGGCGACGGTCTTGTCGGTGCGCCGCTCCTCCGCATCGCGTTGCTCTGCATCGTCGCCGGCGGTCTTGTCGGTGCGCCGCTCCTCCGCATCGCGTTGCTCTGCATCGTCGCCGGCGGTCATGTCGGTGCGGGCGGGAGAGGTCCGGTGATCGGTGCCTGTCTCTGTCATGATCGTGATCAGTTGGCTTGGTCGGGGAACGAGTTGGGCGAGGAGGTGCCGCTGCGCAGGCTGCCGTCGAGGTAGGCGGCGCGACAGGCGCGGCGGCCGATCTTGCCGCTGGAGGTACGCGGCACCGATCCGGCCTGCACCAGCAGCAGATCCCGGACCGTGACCCCGTGCCGGACGGCGATCGCCGCCCGGACATCGTCGGCGATCGGCTGGTAGTCGAGCTTGTGCGCACCGGGAGCCCGTTCGGCGACGATCACCAGTTGCTCGGAGGTGTCTTCCGGGTCATATTTCAGGCCGGCGTGCGGGTTGTCGAACACCGCAGCGGGCAATTGGTTGGCCGGCACCGAGAACGCGGCGACATAACCGGCGCGCAACGCACGGCTGGCCTCTTGAGCCGAGTACTCCAGGTCCTGCGGGTAGTGGTTGCGCCCGTCGATGATGACCAGGTCCTTGACCCGGCCGGTGACGTAGAGGTTGCCCTTGTAGTACGTCCCGTAGTCCCCGGTGCGTACCCAGGTCCCGTCGTCGGGGGCGCCGTCGGCGTGCGACGGGCTGGTCCGGGATTTGAGGATGTTCTTGAAGACCTCGGTGGTTTCCTGTTCCCGATTCCAGTAACCGACACCCATGTTGTTGCCGTGCAGCCAGATCTCGCCGATCTGCCCGTCGGGCAGTTCGGATGCGGTCTCGGCGTCGACGATCACCGCCCACTCGTCGACACCGACCTGGCCTGCGGAGACCTGGGCTACCGCGTTCGGGGCGTCCGGGGCAACCTCCACGAACCGGTAGTTGTTCAGCGCCTCCCGGTCGACGTAGATGACGGTGGGACCCTCCTCCATCGGGGTGATCGACACGAAAAGCGTTGCTTCGGCCAGCCCGTAGCAGGGTTTCATCACGGTGTCGCGCAGGCCGAACGGTCGGAACGCGTCGTGGAACTTACGCATCGACGCGACCGAAATCGGCTCACTACCGTTGAGCAGGGCCTTGACGTTGCTGAGGTCCATCGGCTCCTCGTCGTCGCGCGGCACGCCCCGCAGTGCCGCGTGCTCGTAGGCGAAGTTCGGCGCCACCGAGTAGACCTCGCCGGTGTCGTCGGGCTTGCGGGCCAATTCACGCATCCAGCGGATCGGTCGCCGGACCACGGCGGCGGGCGTCATAAAGGTGCAGTGGTAGCCCAGCACCGGCGACAACAGGATGGCGATCAGGCCCATGTCGTGGAAGAACGGCAGCCAGGTCACCCCGCGGTCGCCCTCCCTGCCCTGGAAGGCGTTGTGCACCTGCACCACGTTGGTGGCCAGGTTCAACCCGGTGATCTCGACCCCGGTCGGGGTACGCGTGGAGCCGGAGGTGTACTGCAGGTAGGCCACCGAGTTGACAGCGGTGTCCAGCGGCGGCTGCCAGGTGACGGCGACCTCGTTGGGCACCGCGTCGACCGCGATGACGCGCGGTCGCTGGTTGGCGGGGCGGCTGCGGAAGAATTTCCGGACGGCTTCGGCGGAGGTGCTCGTGGTCAGCACGGCCGCCGGAGTGCAGTCATCGAGCACGGCGTGCAGCCGACCCACGTGCCCCGGCTCGCCCGGGTCGAACAGCGGCACCGCGATCCGTCCGGCGTAGAGGACCCCGAAGAACGACACCAGGTAGTCCAGGTTCTGCGGGCACAAGATCGCGATCCGGTCGCCCGGCTGGGTCACTTGCTGCAGACGCGCACCGACGGCGCGGTTGCGGGCGCCGAAGTCCGACCAGGAGATGTCGCGCGCCACGCCGTCGCGTTCGGTGGAGAAATCCAGGAACCGGTAGGCCAACTGGTCGCCGCGCACCTTGGCCCACCGTTCCACGTGCATCACCAGGTTCTGGTTGTCCGGGAACCGGATTTTCCCGTCCTTGATGAACGGGTTGTGGTACGCCATCCACTCTCTCCTCGCAGCACGTCTCGACCGAGCCGGTGAGCTCTGCGGACGGGTATCCGCGTCGCGACCGGCCTCAGGACGCCGCACATTTCGCCGGTGCGTTTGGCGCAACCGCCAAACCTCTCAGATGGTACAGAAATGCGCTGGATCAACCCGGTAGGCCAGCCGCGAATGCTCTTAATTTTCTCTTAATGTTACTGGGCGGTGCGTCCCGAACCAAATCAGGACCTATCGCCGGTCACCGCGACCGCGATGCGGGCCCGGGCCGGCGCATCAGCCGTGTCGAGGATGCGGCGCGTTGTCGATCAGGCCACGCGCCCAGTTCAACGTCCACTGGATGGCCGATTCTCCGTCGAGACTCCAGAACTTGGTGGTCGCATACTCGGCGTGCACGGGCTGCCCGGCGCCGCCGGCCAGCGTGTCCAGCGTGTGCGGCAGGTTGGCAATGCTGAATGCCTGCTGCGGTGCGGCGCAGATCAGGTCGCCGGGGGCGCAGATCTCATAGGTCCGGTCGTTGAGCGCGCCGAAACCGCCCGGCCGTTCACCGGTCATCGTCAAACCGAGCTCGGACAGCACCGGCACCTCGTGCAACGTGATCTCGGCGCCCTGCCCGGGCGGGTCGGGGCCGATCTCTTGCCCGACGCCCTGCTGGCGGCGGCCGTCGGCGATCAAGGTCACACCGAGCACCAGGTCGGCGTCGACGGGTCCGCGACCGTTGCCGATATCGCTGGCGATGTCGCCGGCGATCACCGCGCCCTGTGAGAACCCGATCAGCACGTAGCTGGTCAGCGGGCACTTGTCGGCCATGTCGGTCATCGCCTTGGCTGTCGCGCGGGTGCCCTCGGCCCGGCTGTCGTTGTAGGTCATCTGATCGTCGCCGCCCAGCGGGTTACGAAACTGCGCCGGGTAGGCAACGGTGTAGGTCTGGACCCGACTGGGGGGAAACTGCTCGCTGATCGGCCGGGTGATGTTGAGCAGCAACGCCTGCGGAAAATCGACCGGGTTGAGCGGATTTTCCTGCGGGGAGGATTCCCAGGTGCCCGGGACGGCGATCAGCTCCACGTCGGGACAGCTGGCGGATTGAAAGGCGGGACGCGGCTTCGTCGGATGAGCCGGATTACTGGTCGGTGGCATGATGCCGGGCGGCACCGCACTGGGTGGCGATTTCGGCTGGCGCAGGTAGTGCACGGCGAAGAGCAGCACGAGCGCCACTGCCAGCGCCGTCGCCGCTGCGGCGACCAACGCCAGAATCCGGTGGCGTCGGGACTTGCCTGTCATGATCTCCTGCCCGCCCGGTGAGTTCGTCCGACGGTCGGCTCGCTTGCCGCTACTGCCTCTTACGGTACCGCGACTTCGGAGTCGGCCAGGCAGGCCGACGCACTCGGCCGGCGGGCTGGGGTTGGAGCCGCGCCGGACCCGCTGCTAGCGGATGGCGCCCACGATGTCGCCCGACATCGCGCTCAGTTGCGGCCCCCACGATCCCCAGCCGTTGTCGCCGCCACCGAAGTCGAAGTGCCCGTTGCGCCCGCCGACATTGCGGTACTGCTGGTAGAAGAACCGGCCGCTGCCCGCCGCTTCGGCTTCCTGACCGATCATCGCCGCCGGATCGCTGGCCCCACCCATCGGGCTGTAGACCCAGATGCGGCTGTTGTTCTGCGCCAGCAACGCGGCGTGCACATACGGGTCGTGCCATTTCCACCGGCCCAGCTGCGGCGCTCCCCACATGCCGTTGCCGTCGACGCCGCCGAACTGCTGCAGGCCGGCGAGGATCGAGCCGTTCTCGGTGGTGCTGGACGGGTACAAGAAACCCGACAGCGATCCGGCGTAGCCGAACCGGTCCGGGTGAAACGTGGCCAGCGCCATGGCGCCGTATCCGCCCTGCGAGGCGCCGACGACCGCGTGCCCGCCGGGAGCCAGCCCCTTGTTGGCGGCCAGCCAATCGGGCAATTCACTGGACAGGAAGGTCTCCCACTGCTTGCTGCCGTCTTGTTCCCAGTTGGTGTACATGCTGTAGGCGCCGCCTGCGGGAGCGACCACCGAGATGCCCTTGCCGGCCAGCGTGGTCATCGCGTTGCCCGCGGTCACCCAGTTGCTGACGTCGGGGCCGGCGTCGAACGGATCCAACAGGTACACCGCGTGCGGACCCCCGGCCAGGAAGGCCACCGGGATGTCGCGGCCCATCGCGGCCGACGGCACCATCAGCGTTTCGTAACCCGCGGCATGCGCCCGAAGGCCAGCGACCGTGCTGGTCATTCCCAGGCAAAGGGCCAGCACGGCGGCGAAAACAACCCGTAGCAGCATCGACAGGCCCGTCATGTGCAACCTCGTTCGCGTATCGCTCGAATCGCCCCGGCAGTCGGCGATCTCCCGCAAGGTAGTGAATCACATCCGAGCCGGTAGGAGACCTGAAATGACTGACGGCGACAACCTCGAAAGGCCATCGCCGTCAGCCTCATCCCGGCTTAAGCGCCCTGTGCCGCGGAAGCCGTCTGGGGTGTGGCGCCCAAGTGGCTCTGCAGGTCAGGCTTCATCTGCTGTAATTGCTGACCCCAGTATTCCCAGCTGTGCGTGCCGGTCTCCGGGAAGTTGAACACCGCGTTGTGACCGCCCGCGGCGTTGTAGGCGTCCTGGTATTTGATGTTGCTGGTCCGCACGAAGCCCTCGAGGAACTTCGCCGGCAGGTTGTCACCACCAAGCTCCGACGGTTTGCCGTTGCCGCAGTAGACCCAGATCCGCGTGTTGTTGGCGACGATCTTGTCGACGTTGAGCAACGGATCGTTGCGTTGCCATGCCGGGTCTTCCTTGGGACCCCACATGTCAGCGGCCTTGTAGCCACCCGCATCACCCATCGCCAGGTTGATCAGCGAAGGCCCCATCCCCTGAGAGGGATCCATCAGACCGGACATCGAGCCGGCATAGATGAACTGGTCGGGATGATAGGCCGCCAGAGTCAGCGCCGACGATCCGGCCATCGACAGCCCGACCGCGGCACTGCCGGTGGGCTTGACCTGCTTGTTGGCCTGCAGATACTGCGGCAGCTCGCTGGTCAGGAAGGTCTCCCACTTGTAGGTCTGGCAGCCGGCCTTGCCACAGGCCGGGGCATACCAGTTGGTGTAGAAGCTGGACTGCCCGCCCACCGGCATGACCACCGCGATGCCCGACTGGTAGTACCAGTCGAACGCCTCGGTGTTGATGTCCCAGCCGTTGTAGTCGTCCTGGGCGCGCAGACCGTCGAGCAAATAGAGCGCGGGCGCATTGGCCCCGCTGCCCTGGAACTGGACCTTGATGTCGCGGGCCATCGCCGCCGACGGCACCTGCAGGTATTCGACGGGCAGACCCGGCCGGGAGAAGGCTTTCGCGGTGGCCGACCCGCCGGCGACACCGACCAACCCGGGCATCAGGGCCGCGGCAACGGCCCCTACTGCGAGTCGGGATACGAGTCGGCGCGGCATGCCTTTCACCGCGCCACGGAACCTGTCGACAAACGTCATTCTTGCGTCCTCATTCTTGGTTGGGGCACCTCGGTAGCTCCGACCGCATCGTCGAACCGCCGCCTCAGGCGACGGGCGGTCGCACAGTGCTCTGCCGTAGTCAATCACACCGTCGAAAGCTCGCTCTCCCCGACCGGGTGGGGCAGCGCCCCGGCAAAGGTTCCGCCCGCCCCGGTACGGGGCGTCCGGCGGGCCCTGCCCGGACTGTGCCCGCACGCGGTACTGCGCTGGTAAGACCCCACCCACGGTGTTGCTGTCGCAACAGCAAGACCGAGATCGACGGAGTCGGGGAGAGGTGGGCGAAAAATATCTGTGAATCTTGTCGCTGCGCCGAGCCGGTCGCGCGACCCACCCTCCTAAGGCCCGGCGGCCGGCATTCCGGTATCGGGGTCGCCGCCGAACTCGGGGACCTCGAGGCCGCACCGGATCAGTTCGTAGCGCGGAACCCGGTCGATCCGATACCTGGTGAATTGATAGGCGTGCACCAGGTTCGAGATGAACCGGTGCGCGGTCATCGGGCCGCGCACCGAGTTGAGCACGGCCTGGGTTGCCGGGCAGTGCAGCGCCGCCTCGGCCTGCGCGACCCACTGCGCATCGAGGTATCCCGGGACGCCGGGATACCATTTCACCCAGGGGCCGTCGGCGATCACCCAGTCCGGGAACAGGTTCTTGTCGTGGCCGATCCGGCCGTGCTGCAGGCGTGCCGTGTGCGCGGCGATCGGATTCGCCAGCCCGATCTGGTCGAGCACCTTGACATCCAGTCCGACGTTCATGCCCAGCATGCCCAGGTTGGTGAAAAACACCGTGTGCGGGCCCTTCTGCGGTGGATCGGTGGTCGTTCGCAGCGTGCCGTCCGGCCGCGTCGACGACGGCGGGATTGGCGGTACCAGATCCCACTGGTAGTAGTTCCCGGACGGCAACAGCAACGAACCTTCGGGGGTGTTGTTGAGCGTCACCAGGACCGCACGCATCCGCGGGTAGTCCAGATAGTCCGCGGCGGTCAACGGATGCGCGTGCCCGGTGGCCTGCGCGTAGAACCGGCGCTCGTCGACGATGCCCGAATAGGTGACCCGGGTGGCGTCATCACCGAGACCCGGCGAGTTCGCCGCCCACAGCGACCAACCGGCGACGGCCAGCCACAGCATGCTCGTCGCACCCGCCAGCCACGAGGCTTGCCGAGAGAATCTCGCGCCGACGGCAACGTCGACGGGTACGACCGCGACCGGGGCCAGCACACAATAAATGGGGGCCAGCAGCACCCGGGCGTGCATGAAGTCACCGCCCTGGCGGATCCAGTACAGCCCCTGCAGCAGCCCACTGACGACCATGAACACCACCACCGACGGCGGGCTTTGCACGGCCAGCCGCCGGTATCCGTGGCGCGGGGCCGGCGTGCGGCGGCCGATCGACATCGCCAGCAGCCCGAGCAACACCAGCAGCACCGCCGGGATCCACAACGCGTACGGCCGGTTGAAGTTGGCCAGGTAGAGCATGCCCTGCGGCCATTTGTCGCCGGCGGCATCTTTGGCCAGCGCGGTGCTGGGGAAAAGCAGCCCGTAGTAGCCCATCCGGAAAATTTCGTAACCCACCGGAAGCAGCCCGCCCGCCACCACGATCAGCACCCGCCGTCGCCAACCATGCGCCGCGACCAGCATCATGATCAGTGCCAGTCCGCCGGTCAGCGCCAACTCGGGGCGCACCAGGACGCTGCAGCCCGCGAGGAAGGCCAGCGCGCCGGTCGGCCCTCGTCCCCACGGGCGGGTCCGCGGCGCCTGCGACCAGCAGACCATCATCCACCAGAGCAGCCCCAGATAGGCCAGTACCAGTCCGTTCTCCAAGCCCGAGGTCGCGAAGTCGCGCGCGGGCGGTAGCGCGATGTAGACCAGCGCGCCGGCCGGCAGCAGCACCACCCGCCGCCCGCGCAGGGCGGGCGCGTACAGCCGGCCCGTCCCCAGCATGAGTAGCGCTACCCCCAGCAGGCTCAGGGTCAGCGCCAATGCCAGCGCCACGTACTCCATCCGCAGCGGTCCGGCCAGCCAGCTGCCGAGGTACATCAGATAGGTCCAGGCCACCGACGTGTTGGCCTCCACCCTCTCGCCCTTGTTGAACACCGGTCCGTTGCCGGCCAGCAGGTTGCGCACCGTGCGCAACACGATCAGCCCGTCGTCGGCGATCCAGCGCCGCTGCCAGGCACCCCAGCCGAACAACACGACGACGCAGGCCACTCCCACCCAGAGGCTGACCCGGGCCGCGGGCCCATACGGGAACGCCGGGCGGCCCACCGCCACCGACACCGGCCCAGCGGGGGTCGTCATCGGGTCAGCCGACGATAACCGCAACACCGACGGTTCCGATCCAGGCGGCGAACAACAGTTGCAGCACCCGGTCACGCAGCGCGATATCCTCGGGTTCGCCGGCCAGACCGCCGTCGACGTCCACCGCGTAGCGCAGGATCGCGATGGTGAACGGAACCATCGACACCGCGAACCAGGAGCCCGAATAGCGGTCGCGTTCGAATGCCCACAACCCGTAGCACACCACCAGCGCGGTGGCCGACATCGTCCAGACGAACCGCAGGTAGGTGCTGGTGTAGCTTTCCAGCGACTTGCGGATCTTGGCCCCGGTGCGCTCGGCCAACTGCAGCTCGGCGTAGCGCTTGCCGGCCACCATGAACAGCGATCCGAACGCCATCCCCAGCAAAAACCATTGCGACAGATAGATATCCGCCGCCGCCCCGCCCGCGATCGCGCGCAGCAAAAACCCCGACGACACGATGCAGATGTCGATTACCGCCTGGTGTTTGAGACCGAAGCAGTAGGCCAACTGCATGGCCAGATAGACGGCCATGACCAGCGCCAGATTCGGGGTCAGCCACCAGGCCATCCCCAGCGCGGCCACCCCGAGTGCCGCCGACAGCGCGTAGGCCAGCCACTGCGGCACCACCCCGGCGGCAATCGGGCGGAATCGCTTGGTGGGATGCGCACGGTCGGCATCGACGTCGCGGGCGTCGTTGACCAGGTACACCGACGACGCGGCCAGGCAGAACACCACGAAGGCGATACCCACTTTGCCCAGCACATCGGCGTAGTCGTAGCGGATGCCGCGTCCCGCCGCCGCCAGCGGTGCGGCCAGCACCAGCACATTTTTCAGCCATTGCCGCGGGCGCATGGCCTTCACGACGCCGACGATCAGGTTTGCCGGCGGGCCGGTGACCGACGTGAGGTCCTCACTCATCGGGCTGCTCCGGGTTCGTCGGCGGTGGCCCGCGCGGCGGCACCAGCGACGGCCGCGACGACGCCGCCGAGGGCCATCCCGACGGCCACGTCGCTGGGATAGTGCACCCCGAGCAGCAACCGGGACACCGCCATGGGCGGCACCAGCAGGACAGGCAACGCGGTCCCGGTGACCCGGGCCAGCAGGATGGCCGCCGCCGTGGTCGAGGCGGCGTGCGCCGACGGGAAGCTCAACCGGCTCGGGGTGCCGACGTGCACCGCGACCGCCGGATGACCCGGTCGGGCGCGCCGCACCAGCTGCTTGATCAGCACCGCCGCCAAGTGCGCGATGACTGCTCCCGCCCCGACCTGCAGCCACGCCCGCCACTGCCGCGGCGCGCGCAGCGCGCCGAGCGCCGAAACCGCCAGCCACCCGAAGCTGTGCTCCCCGAAATACGACAACCCCCGCGCCGCGACCAGCATCCCCGGCCAGGGCGCCAACACCGTTTGGATCGCCACCAGCGCGGCGACTTCGCCCCGCGGCACGCCGGTCACCTGATCATCCATCGCCGGGCGAGTTGTCTTGGGTTGACAGCACCGTCTCCCATTTGTGCGTGCTGGACAGCGTGGGCAGCGCTTGGCGGTAGATCTTGCGCATCTCGTCGAACCGGCGGGCCAGTCGAGCCTGGCGCCGCAGCGACTGCCACAGCAATGCGAACATGGTGCCCCGATCGCGCTGCCGGTACACCACCCCGCGACCGTCGGCCGTCGTGACGGTGGCGCCGTCGAGCGTGCACAACAGGAACCACCGGGCATCCTGGGTGGGCACATTGAGCTGGGGACGACGGTGGTGCACCGGGTCGGCCCGCTTGAGGTTGTTGGCGATGCCGCGGGCCAACCGATAGCCGATAGCCAGCGGATGAACCGGCGGTTTCATCGCCGGGTTCTTCCGCGACGGTGACGGCAACTCGCTGGCCGCCGGCAGCACGACCGCGTCGGGATAGGCTTTGCGTATCCGGCGCACCTCCGGCAGCGCGGATTCCAGGATCGAGAAGAGGTGTTCCGGGCCGGCGAGAAAGTCGTCTATTGCTTTGTTCTGGATCGCCACCGTCGAATATTCAAGACAAGCAAGGTGCTTCAACGTCGCTTTCAGGTGACTGCGCAGCAGGCCGATGACGCTGCGGTCCCAATGCATGGCCGCCACCACCAGTCGATTGCGCAGGTGGAAATAGGCCTGCCAGTCGATGGCATCGTCTTTGTCGCTCCAGGCCATGTGCCAGACGCCGGCACCGGGCAGTGTGGCGGTCGGATAGCCGCGCTCGGCCGCGCGCAACCCGTAATCCGCGTCGTCCCATTTGATGAACAGGGGCAGCGGCTGGCCCAGCTCTTCGGCGACTTGGCGCGGGATCAGGCACGTCCACCAGCCGTTGAAGTCGACGTCGATGCGCCGGTGCAGGAGGTTGCTGCGAGGGTTGTTGTCACTCAACGGATATGCGGCGAAGTCGTGGTCGTATTCGGCGTGCGGAGCGGCCGTCCACATGAAGACGGACCGGTCCACGACCTCGCCCATCACGTGCAGATGCGACGGCTCCTGAAGATTGAGCATTTGTCCGCCGATCAACATCGGGGACTTCGCGAAGCGGTGCATGGCCAGCACCCGCAAAATGGTGTCCGGCTCGATGCGGATATCGTCGTCCATGAACAGGATCTGCTGGCAGTCGGTGTTTTTCAGCGCCTCGTACATCACCCGGCTGTATCCGCCGGAACCGCCCAGATTGGGCTGGTCGTGGACGGCGAGCCGGTTGCCCAGCGCGGCCGCGACGGCAGCGAATCCCGGATGGTCACGAACCTTCACAGTGCCCTGGTCGGGCACGATCACGGCACCGATCACCCGGTCCACCAACGGATCGGAGGTGAGCGCAGTCAGTGCGTTGATGCAGTCAGCGGGCCGGTTGAAGGTCGGGATCCCCACCGCGATGTTGGCCACGCCCGGCGCCGGCAGAGTGGCATACCAGCCCGCACTGCACAGCGTGACGTCGCTGTCGGTGGTGATATCGAACCAGATCCAGCCACCGTCTTCGAAAGGGCCCAGGTCGACTTCGCATTCGAGTACCACCGGTCGGTCAGCTCCGCTGTCGAATCCGCGGCCTTCGATGAAGATCCGGGCTCCGGTGGCCTTGGTGCGGTAGAGGTCGACACGTCCACTGCCCATCAGCTCCGCACGCAACACCACCGAGCGCAGCGTGGTCCAGCGCCGCCAATAGCTGGCCGGGAAGGCGTTGAAGTAGGTCGCAAACGACACTTCGGACTCGGCGCCGATCTGCATCGACGTGCGGGTCGTCGGGTGCGCGCGGCGGATGTTGGTCGTCGACTCGGTCACATACAGCTTGCGCACATCAAGCGGTTCGCCCGGGCGTGGCGCGATGACCCGGGCCAGCGGGCTCACCGCGATCTCACTCATCCGCGGACGCCCCTTCCAACGGCTGTCCGTCGCGCAGGTGCGGCGCGAGAATATTGTCGTACATGTTCAGTGCGCTGGCGATCGCCATGTGCATGTCCAGATATTGGTAGGTACCCAACCTACCGCCGAAGAGTACCTTGGCGGAGGCGGTTTCGGCTTTCGCCCGGGTCCGGTAGGCGGCCAGTACGCTGCGGTCGGAATCGGTGTTGATCGGATAGTAGGGTTCGTCGTCAGCGCCGGCGAAGCGGGAGTACTCCCGCATGATCACCGTCTTGTCGGTCGGGTAGTTGCGTTCGGGGTGGAAATGCCGGAACTCGTGGATGCGGGTATAGGGCACGTCCAGATCGCTGTAGTTCATCACCGCAGTGCCCTGGAAGTCACCGATGGGCAGCACCTCGACCTCGAAATCTAGTGTGCGCCAGCCTAAACGGCCTTCAACATAGTTGAAGTAACGGTCCAGCGGGCCGGTATAGACCACCGGGGCGGCCGGGCTGGCGGCGCGCAGCCCGTCGCGGACGTCGAACCAGTCGGTGTGCAGCCTGACCTCGATGCGTTCGTCAGCGGCCATTTTCTGCAACCAGCTGGTGTAGCCGTCGACCGGCAGGCCCTCGTAGGTGTCGTTGAAGTAGCGGTTGTCGAAGGTGTAGCGCACCGGCAGCCTATTGATGACGGCGGCCGGCAGCTCTTTGGGATCGGTCTGCCACTGCTTGGCGGTGTAACCCTTGACGAACGCCTCGTAGAGCGGGCGGCCGATGAGCGAGATCGCCTTTTCCTCGAGGTTCTGGGCGTTTGCAGTGTCGATTTCGGCGGCCTGTTCGGCGATCAGCGCCCGGGCCTCGTCGGGGCTGAAGTAACGGCCGAAGAACTGCGAGACCAGGCCCAGGCCCATCGGGAACTGGTAGGCCTGCCCGTCGTGCATAGCGAACACCCGGTGCTGGTAGCCGGTGAACTCGGTGAACTGCCGCACATAGTCCCACACCCTCTTGTTGGAGGTGTGAAACAGGTGGGCACCGTATTTGTGGACTTCGATCCCCGTCTGTGGTTCAGGTTCGGAATAGGCGTTACCGCCGAGATGCGGACGTTTCTCGACGACGAGAACCCGCTTGTCGAGCTGGGTGGCCACGCGCTCGGCAATCGTCAGGCCGAAAAATCCGGAGCCGACGACAAAAAGGTCGAAGCGAGCGGTCATCGGTTGCCTAGGGTATCCGACCGCATGCCCGCGGCCCGCGCGGCAACGCCCGCAACAGGCGCCCGACCCGGTTCGCCGCCGCACGAGGGGGCAATGTCGCGATTGCCTCACAATTCGATATCGCCACACAAGTCACATTAGTCACGCCAGTACCATCGTTCACGTGGGCCTGATTCCCTAGCCGTCGGGCGCCATGTCGCTCAACCGACATGACCACGTAGTCCAGATTGAGGAGACTTCAGTGCCGAACCAACGTCGACGCAGGCTTTCGACAGCCGTCAGCGCAGTCGCCGCCTTGGCGGTCGCGAGTCCGTTTGGTTACCTCGCGTGCTGCCAGTTGGCTGCCGACACCGCGCCCGCACCCGAGCACCGCGAGTTCACCCAGGCGGCGGTGATGGCCGACCTGCCGGGCGAACTGATGAATGCGCTGTCCCAGGGCTTGTCGCAGTTCGGGATCAACCTGCCGCCGGTGCCCAGCCTGTCGGGCAATTCCACCGGGTACTCCCCGGGTCTGACCAGCCCCGGCTTGACCAGCCCGGGCCTGACCTCCCCGAGTTTGACTCCGGGGCTCACGTCACCGGGGCTCACGTCCCCGGGCCAGACCACACCGGGCCTGACCACGCCCGGTCAAATCACACCGGGCCTGACCACGCCCGGCCAGACCACACCGGGCCTGACCTCCCCGAGTCTGACTCCCGGGCTGACCACACCCGGCGCCACCACACCGTCGCTGACCGATCCCGGGCTGACCAATCCTGCGCTGAGCAACCCGGCCGCTGCGGTCCCGGGCCTGACCAGCCCGGGTGCCTCCACACCGGGCCTGACCAGTCCCGGCGAAACGCCGATCAGCACACCGATCGGATTAGACCCTGGCACGGACGGCACCTACCCGATCCTGGGCGATCCGACGCTCGGCGGGAGTCCGGCGGCGAGCGGTAGCGGGTCGGGCGGTAGCGGCGGCATCATCAGCGACGTGATGAGCGCCGCCAACCAGCTCGGCGCCAGTCAGGCCATCGATCTGATCAAGGGTCTGGTGGTGCCTTCGATCACGCAGGCCATTCAGGGCGCTGCCCACAGTGCGGCGGCCGCCCCGGCTGCGCCCGCACCAACCCCCTGATCCGGTCAGGCATACAAACGCACATATCAGGGCCCACATCAGGGCCCACATCAGGGCACCGGAACCTGCCACCCGACGGCACCGCAGAAGCCACCGACTCTGCGGTGCCGTCGCCGCTGCCAGGTCAATTCACAAAAGTATCGTGTCGCATCAGCTATAACACAAGGCCCATTAGTAACATCGCCTCGTGCCGCTTCGCCGCCCGCCGACGATGGTATTCACCGCCGTCGCGGCGACCGTCGTCATTCTGCCGTGGGCGGCGGCGCCGCGAACTCAGCCCCCGCAGCCCGGCGACATCGCGCTCATCCGACAACCACTGGCCGGTGTCGGTGGCGGCGTGACGATCCGTGAAGTCAGCCAACCGGTCCCGTTTTCCATGGTCGCGGTGACGAGCGAAGACCTGACCGGCACCTCGGCGCGCATCCGCGCCAAACGGCCCGATGGCTCGTGGGGACCCTGGTATGACGCCGAGCCGCTGGAGGACGGCGGCGGGTCGGCGCACGGTCCGCGCGGCACCGAACCGGTGTTCGTCGGCATGACGACGACCGTGCAGATCGCGGTCTCCCGGCCGGCGGGCGCTGCGGTGACTCCGCCCGCATCGACGGCACCGCCCGCTGCCGGCCTGGGCTACCGGCCGGCGTCTGCCGAACAACCGCTAGCACAAAACGTCTCGGCAATCTTGATCGCGCCACCGCGGGCACCGGCCGACACGCAGTGGACACCACCGACCGCGGTCCTGGCCCCCGGCCAGCCCCCCAACGTCATCAGCCGTTCGCAGTGGGGCGCCGACGAGTCGATCCGGTGCGGCCCCGCGCGCTACGACGACGGGATACGTGCGGCGGTGGTGCATCACACCGCCGAGGGCAACGATTACCGGCCGGAAGACTCGGCGGCCATCGTGCGATCCATCTACGCCTACCACACCAGAACGCTGGGCTGGTGCGACATCGCCTACAACGCCCTGGTCGACAGGTACGGGCAGGTGTTCGAGGGTCGCGCCGGCGGGATCGACAAAGCCGTCGAAGGATCACACACCGGTGGATTCAACCGCGCCACCTGGGGGGTGGCGATGATCGGCAACTTCGACGACGAACCACCCACACCGATCCAGCTGCGCACCGTCGGACGGCTGCTGGGCTGGCGACTCGGCCTCGACCACGTCAACCCCCGGGGCACTGTTCTGCTGGCCTCGGCCGGCGGTCCTAACACCCGTTTCCCGGCCGGCGCTCCCGCGAGCCTGCCGTCGATCTTCAGCCACCGCGACGTCGGCGCCACCGACTGTCCGGGCAGCACCGCCTACCCCCTGCTAGACGAAATTCGCGATACCGCCGCACGATTCAACGACCCGCCCGCGCCCGAGGACCTCGTCGCGGCACTGCAGGGCGGCGCGATCTATGCCCGATGGCAGGAGATGGGCGGGATGAACAGCGTGCTGGGGACCCCGACGTCACCGGAGTCGACGGCAGCCGGCTCGGCACGCTATGCCACTTTCCAGAAGGGCGCCATGTACTGGTCTCCGGAGACCGGTGCCGCGCCGGTTACCGGCGCGATCTACGAGGCGTGGGCCGCGCTGGGCTACGAGCGCGGCGTCCTGGGACTGCCGACCAGCGGCGAGATTCAGGAGCCGCAGTGGGTGACACAGAACTTCCAGCACGGCACATTGAACGTCGACCGGCTCACCGGGCATGTCATCCGGGTTCTCGACGGTGTCGCACAAGAGTTGCCACCACCGTCGCCGAGTGACCCACCGGTTCAGCTGGAACGGTTTTCACCGGTGGGCCCGGCCACCTAGAACCACCAGCGCTCCAGCACCCGCGCCACACCGTCGTCGGTGTTGGGCGCGGTGACCTCGTTGGCTGCGGCCATCGCCGCCGGGTGCGCATTGCCCATCGCCACACCGTGTCCGGCCCACCGCAGCATCGGCACGTCATTGGGCATGTCCCCGAAGGCGATCGTGTCGACATCGGCGATCCCGAGCGGACGGGCCAGCTCCTCGATACCGGTGGCCTTGGTCACCCCCGACGGCACGATTTCGATCAGGCCGTTGTCGGTGGAATAGGTGATCTCGCCCGCGGCGGGACTGACGTGTCTGGCCAAGGCGGCGGCCATGTCACCGCTGTGCGCGCCCACCTTGCGGATCAGCAGTTTGATCGCCGGGCTGCTGAGCAGGTCGTCGATGGAGACGTCGGTGTTGTCCGGATTGAGCCAGGCGTGTTCGTAGCCCGGCGAACTGACGAACTGGGGAGTGGCGGTGTCGTGCGCGCGGTTGCCCACCCGTTCGACGGCCAGCCCGGCCCCGGGAATCACCCGGGTAACGACGTCGGCGAGTTCGCCCAGGACCTCGACCGGCAGGGTGCGGGCCGACACCACCCGGTCGCCGGCCGGATCGTAGATGACGGCACCGTTGGCGCACACGGCCATCGGCGCGAACCCGAGCGCGTCGACGACCGGCTGCACCCAGCGCGGTGGACGCCCGGTCGCCAGGATGAACTGTGCGCCGGCCTGCACTGCGGCGCGCACCACGCCGCGGGTGCGCGGGGTGATGGTTTCCCGGTGATCGAGCAGGGTGCCGTCCACGTCGCAAGCGATGAGCGCAGGAAGCGTCACCGCCGGCTCACCGATCGCCGGCGATAGAAGAATGTTGCGCCAATCCGCATCTCCCGTCGTCCCGCCGCCTTACGTCCTACTGCGCATGTCTGCGGCTGCGTTGGGCCCGTTCGGCCTGCTCGAGCAGGTTGGCCTCACCCGGCGTCGGAGCACTGCCGCCGAGCCGCCGCGGCACCCAGTATGCCCCGGCCGGATGCGGATACTCCTGCTGAACGCGGTACAGCAACTCCGTCATCCGGTCGCGAAGCTCAGTTTCGAGTTGCTCCGGGTCCGCACGCGGATGCAACGGCGGTCCGACCGCCACGATGATCGGGATCTTGTTGCGGCCCAGGTGGCGGGGATGGTCCTTGGTCCAGATACGCTGGGCGCCCCACACGATCATCGGCACGATCGGTACCTGCACTTCCAGCGCCATGCGGACGGCCCCGGTCTTGAATTCCTTGAGCTCGAAGCTGCGGCTGATGGTGGCCTCGGGCATCAGCGCGACCAGCTCGCCCTCGCGGAGCCGCTGGACGGCAACCGCGTACGCAGACCTCCCGTCGCTGCGATCCACCGGGATGGTCTTGGTGTGTTTGATCAAAAAGTTGACCACTTTCACCCGCTGCATCTCGGCCTTGATCAGGTACCGCACCCGTCGGCCGCGGTAATGGACGGCGAGTGCGGCCGGCAGCCAGTCGACGTAGCTGGTGTGGTTGATCGTGATCACCGCGCCACCGGTGCGCGGAATGTTCTCGAGGCCCTGGTAGGTTATCGGACTTCCGACGAGCTTGACTACTGCTTTTGCCGCGATTTCCAGGGCGCGGAATACCGGTTCCATCAGGGCTGCTCCGACGCGGCCCCCGAATCGCGGCCGTGGCGCGCAGCCCGGGCGGCGGCCCGCCGGCTGGCTTCCTCGGCGTCCAACCGAGCGGCCTCGGCCGGCGAGGGAGCCCCGCCCCCCAGCCGGCGCGGCACCCAGAACGCACCGGCCGGATGCGGACCATAGGAGTCCTGCACGTGCTCCAGCAGATGCTGCATGCGGGAATGCAACAGCGTGGTCAGGGCCGGCGCCGGCAGTGTCGGCCGGATCGGCTCACCGACCGCCACCGCGATCGGCACCTTGGGGCGGACCAACTTCTTGGGATGGTCTTTGGTCCAGATCCGTTGGGCACCCCACACTATGTGCGGCACAATCGGCACATCGGCCGCGATCGCCATCCGGGCAGCGCCGGACTTGAGTTCTTTGATCTCGAAGCTACGACTGATCGTCGCCTCCGGGTAGACACCGACCAGTTCCCCGGCCTCGAGCGCCGCCACGGCGGCCTCGAAGGAGGCGGCCCCGCTCTCCCGGTCGACCGGGATGTGCCGACAACCCCGCATGATCGGCCCGGAGATTTTGTGGTCGAACACTTCCTGCTTGGCCATGAAGCGCACCTTGCGGCCACGCCCCTGCAGGTAGGCGGGCAACCCGGCGAAGGTGAAATCGAAGTAGCTGGTGTGGTTGATGGCGACGACGGCACCACCGGTCTCCGGCAGGTGTTCGACTCCGGTGACGGTGAACCGCAGACCCTGGACCCGCCAAGCCAGGCGGGCGAGCCTGATCACCGTCCCGTATACCGGTTCCACAACCGTTCAGACTAATCCTCCCGGGGATCGCCACCTCGGCGCAGCCGAGTCCGGCGCGATCACGCCCGGCCGTCGGGGTGCTCAAAACCCGGCGGGCGACGACGGGCCATTAAGCTCGAGGCGGCGACACATCAGCGTTGCACGAGGCGTCAGGGGCATTAGTGCAGGTCACCAGCGTCGGTCATGCCGGCTTTCGCATTGAGACCCGAGCGGGAAGCATACTGTGCGACCCGTGGGTCAACCCAGCCTATTTCGGGTCGTGGTTTCCCTTCCCGGACAACAGCGCGCTGGACTGGGACCGGCTGGGGGACTGCGACTACCTGTACGTCTCCCACCTGCATCGGGACCACTTCGACCGCAAGCTGCTCGCCGAGCACGTCAACAAGGACGCCGTGGTGCTGCTACCGGACTACCCGGTGCCCGACCTGCGCAATGAGCTCAGCAACTTGGGCTTTCACCGGTTTTTCGAAACCGCCGACTCGGTCAAGCACCGGATCAGCGGGCCCGAGGGTGAACTCGAGATCATGATCGTCGCGCTGCGCGCACCCGCCGACGGGCCGATCGGCGACTCGGCGCTGGCGGTCTGCGACGGCGAGACGACCGCGTTCAACATGAACGACGCGCGGCCGGTGGACCTCGAGGTGCTGCACTCGGCGTTCGGTGCCATCGACGTGCACATGCTGCAGTACTCCGGGGCCATCTGGTACCCGATGGTCTACGACATGCCGGCGCGGGTCAAAGAGGCGTTCGGCATCCAAAAGCGGCAGCGTCAGATGGACCGGGCCCGCCAATACATCGCCCAGGTCGGCGCCGCCTGGGTGATTCCGTCGGCGGGGCCGCCCTGCTTCCTCGATCCCGAGCTGCGTCACCTCAACGACGACCACGCCGATCCGGCCAACATCTTCCCCGACCAGATGGTTTTCCTGGAGCAGATGCGCAGCCACGGGCACGAGCGGGGCCTGTTGATGATCCCCGGCTCAATTGCGGAATTCACTGGGCCACAATTGAACTCGCTGCGTCACCCACTGCCCACCGATGAAGTCGAGTCGATCTTCACCACCGGCAAGGCCGCCTACATCGCCGACTACGCGAACCGCATGGCGCCGGTGCTGGCCGCCGAGAAGGCCAGCTGGGCGCCGGTGGCCGGGGACTCGCTGCTCGAGCCGCTGCGCGCAGCCTTCGAACCGATCATGCTGGCCGGCAACGAGATCTGCGACGGCGTCGGCTATCCCGTCGAGCTGGTCATCGGCGACGAGACAGTAGTGCTGGATTTTCCCAAACGTCTGGTACGCCACCCAGTCGCCGACGAGAAGTTTCGGTACGGTTTCGCGATTCCGGCCGAGTTGGTCCGCACTGTGCTGCGTGACCGCGAACCGGACTGGGTCAACACCATCTTCCTGTCCACCCGGTTTCGGGCGTGGCGGGTCGGCGGCTACAACGAGTATCTGTACACCTTCTTCAAATGCCTGAGCGACGAGCGGATCGCTTACGCCGACGGCTGGTTCGCCGAAACTCACGACGATAGCGCCTCGATCACCTTGGCCGGCTGGGAGATTCAACGCCGTTGCCCGCACCTTAAAGCAGACCTGTCCAAGTTCGGTGTGGTAGAAGGCACCACGTTGACCTGTAACCTGCACGGCTGGCAGTGGAACCTGCAGAACGGCCGCTGCCTGACCGCGCGCGGACACGAACTGCGGTGCTCACGACCATGACCGACTGCTACGACGACGGCTCGATTCAGCTGGATCGCGAGGCACTCACGCTGCGCCGCTACCACTTTCCTTCGGGCACCGCCAAGGTCATCCCGCTCGGCACCATCCGGGGCTACCGCGCCGAGCCACTGGGACTGTTCCTGCACCGGTTCCGGCTGTGGGGCAGCTCCGACTTGCGCCGCTGGTTGCCGCTGGACCTGCGCCGGCCGGTCAAGTCGACGTTGATCACGTTGGACGTCCCCGGCACCCGTCCCAGTCCGGCGTTCACCCCGGAGCGCCCGCAGGAGTTCAGCGCACTGCTGGACGAGCTGTTGGGTCAGCGCCGATAACGCTGCCACCTACGTCTCGGGGGCCAACACCTCGGTGCCGACGAACGGGACCAATGCCTCGGGGATTCGCACGCTGCCGTCGGGTCGCTGGTGGTTCTCCAAGATGGCGACCAGCCAGCGGGTGGTGGCCAGGGTGCCGTTCAGGGTCGCAGCGACCTGCGGCTTCCCGCTGGGATCCCGGTAGCGGATCGCGAGCCGGCGTGCCTGGAAGGTAGTGCAGTTCGACGTCGACGTCAGCTCACGGTAGGCCCCCTGGCTGGGAACCCACGCCTCACAGTCGAACTTGCGCGCGGCCGACGATCCTAAATCGCCGGCGGCGACGTCGATCACCCGATACGGCACCTCGATGCGGGCCAACATCTGCCGCTGCCAGCCCAACAGCCGGTCGTGCTCGGCCTCGGCATCCGCGGGCGCGCAATAGACGAAACCCTCGACCTTGTCGAACTGGTGCACCCGGATGATGCCCCGGGTGTCTTTGCCGTAACTGCCCGCCTCGCGGCGGAAACACGTCGACCACCCCGCGTAGCGCAGCGGCCCGCGGGAAAGATCCAGGATCTCGTCGGCGTGGTAGCCGGCCAGCGGCACCTCGGAGGTCCCGACGAGGTAGAGATCGTCGGCTTCCACCCGATACACCTCGTCGGAGTGGGCGCCCAGGAATCCGGTACCGGCCATCACCTCCGGGCGCACCAGCACGGGCGGGATCATCGGGATAAATCCATGCTCGACAGCCAGCCGCAGGGCCAACTGCAACAGCCCCAGCTGCAGCAGCGCGCCGCGCCCCGTCAGGAAGTAAAACCGCGACCCCGACACCTTAGCGCCGCGTTCGGTGTCGATGAGCCCGAGTGACTCGCCGAGTTCGAGGTGGTCTTTCGGGTTTTGCACGTCAGCCGGCTCACCGACGACATCAAGAACCGTGTAGTCGTCGACCCCGCCGGCGGGCACGTGCTCGAGAACGACGTTGGAAATCGCCAGGTGCGCTGCGGTGAACGCCGCCTCGGCCTCGGCCTGCTCGACCTCGGCCGCCTTGACCTCCTCGGCCAATTCCCTGGCGCGCTGCAGCAGCACCGGCCGCTCGGCGGTCGATGCCGTGCCGACCTGCTTGCTGGCCGTTTTCTGCTGGGCACGCAGTGAATCAGCGGCCGAGATCGCCGCCCGCCGCCGGGCGTCGGCCGCCAGCAGCGCGTCCACCAGCGCGGGGTCTTCCCCGCGACTGATCTGGGACTGGCGCACGCGGTCGGGGTCTTCGCGCAGCAGTTTCAGGTCGATCACGGCAAAAACCCTACTTTTGCCAACCCTGTTTTCGCCGACGCGGGCACCCGCCAACAGACGGTTGACATACGGATCATCTCTCACATGGGTCCCGGGCCCTGTCACAATAGAGCCGATGGCCGAGGCATCTGAGCAGCACGATCCGCGGGCCGAACAGCCGCGACCGGCGCGGTTCGGCCGGCTGCGTGCGGGGCATGCCGCGGGGACCCGTCGCGCGCTGCTGCTGACGGCATTGGGCGGTCTGCTGGTCGCCGGGCTGATCACCGCCCTGCCGATTCGCGGCGAGCGACCCGGCGGGCTGGCCGCCTACACCGCGCCGGTGCCCAGTACCGGTGTCAAGGGCAACAACGCGTTCAACCGGGCCGTCCGCGGGGATTGCCTGATGTGGCCTCGGGGTTTGCCGGAGTCGGCGACCATCGTCGACTGCAAGGACGAACACCGGTTCGAGGTCGCCGCGCCGGTCGACATGAGCACCTTCCCGGGGTCCGAATACGGCCCCGACGCCGCCCCGCCGTCCGCGGCCCGCATCGAGCAGATCAGCCGGGAGCAGTGCGAGTCGGCGGTGCGCCGCTACCTGGGCGACCGGTTCGACCCCAGCAGCAAGTTCACGCCCAGCATGTTGTGGTCCGGTGACACTGCGTGGCGGCAGGCCGGCGAGCGCCGGATGTTGTGCGGACTGGAACTGCCCGGCCTGAACAACGAACCGCAGGCCTTCACCGGCCGGGTCGCCGACCTCAACCAGTCGCGGGTGTGGCCGGACGGCACCTGCCTGGGTATCGACCCGTCGACCAATCAGCCCACCGACATCCCGGTCAGCTGCGCCGCACCGCATGCCATGGAGATCACCGGCACGGTCAACCTGGCGCCGAAGTTTCCGGGCGGCTGGCCCCCCGAAGCCGAGCAGGACACGTTCATCAAGGACGCCTGCACCCGGTTGACCGACGCGTACCTCGCGCCGGTCCAGCTGCGCAGTACCACATTGACCCTGGGGTACAGTGCCCTGTCGTTGCCGAGTTGGTCGGCCGGCAGCCGCGAGGTCGCCTGCAGCATCGGCGCCACCCTGGGCAACGGCGGCTGGGCAACCCTGGTCAACAGCGCCAAGGGTCCGTTGCTGATCAACGGCCAGCCGCCGGTCCCGCCACCGGACATCCCGCCGGAGCGGCTCAACCTGCCGCCGATCCCGATCCCGCCGAGCAGCCCGGTCGCACCCGCCTCGCCGTCGACACCAGCGCCCTCGGGGACCTCGGGAACCTCGGGGACCTCGGGACCGGGCGGTCGACGGCTGGGCAACGAGCACTTGCCGGGACAGCCGGCAGTCCCCCCGGTGCCGCCGGCACCGCCGGCCGGGGCTCCACCGCAGGCTCCGCAGCCCGCGGAAGCACCGCCGCCGGAGGAGCCGCTGGCCCCACCGCTTTTCGGACCGGCGCCACCGCCCGCCGAGCCCGGGTCGGAGACCTGAGCGCGATGGCGGTGCAGATGGATCCGCGGCGGTTCGACGAGCTGGTCTCCGACGCGCTCGACCTGATCCCGACGGAGCTGGCCGCCGTCATGGACAACGTCGTGGTGCTGGTCGCCGACCGGCACCCGGACGACGACGAGCTGCTCGGACTGTACGAGGGCGTGGCGCTGACCGAACGCGACACCCACTACGCCGGAGCGCTGCCGGACACCATCACGATCTATCGCGAGGCGCTGCTGGACATGTGCGACTCCGAGCAGGAGGTCGTCGACGAGGTCGCGATCACGGTGATCCACGAGATCGGCCACCATTTCGGCATCGACGACGACCGGCTGCACGAATTGGGCTGGGCGTAGCCCGGCGGCCGGGGACGGCCGTCGTCGGCGCGGCAGCACGGATTTGTCGGCGGGTCGTGTTAAGAACGGCCCATGAACACAGGTTGCCGTGACTGCCGGGCTGGCCTGGAGCATTGCCACGGCACCCTCATTCGCCACCCGCTGCGTCATTCGGAATGCACCGAGTGCGGCTGCCCGGCCCCCGAGTGGCTGCCGCACGCCTGCGTGATCGACTGTGCCGCCATCGACTGCGGGTGCTTCGACGCGTCTGCGGTGGCGGTCTGACTGCCGGATTCCCGCTCGCTCGCCGCCGTCGCAGCCACCTCGGGATCGAACGGCGGCGTCAGTGCGCCCCACTGAACGCAACTCCAGCGCCCATCGGTGATCGGGGCCAGCACGATCGCTTCGGCGTTGCCCAAGTGGTGGTTCACCACGAAGTCGCCGTCGATTCCGGCTAACACGGCCGCCGCGAGCCGGATCGCCGCCCCGTGACTGACGACGACGATGTCGCGGCTCCATTCGTGGTTGTCAAGGTAGCGCATCCGCAATTCGGTCAGCACCGGAACGTACCGGGCCAGCACCTCGTTGGCCGTCTCCCCGCCGGGCAGGGCCAGGTCACGCTCGCCCTGGTGCCAGCGCTGGTAAACCGCGTTGAATTCGGCGACGGCCTCGTCGTCGTTGCGGTTTTCCAGCTCCCCGACCTGCACCTCGTGAATGCCGTCGACCTCCCGGGCGGACAACCCCACCTCGGCGCTGATCTCCGCGGCGGTCTGCGCCGCCCGTACAGCCACCGAGTGCAGCAGCAGCCCGGGCCGTCGAAACCCGTTCCGGGCGAAGGCCCGTGCCTGATTCCGGCCCAACGGGGTGAGCTCGGTCCCGGGCGGACGAGTGTCCAACCGGCTCTCGACGTTGCCATAGGACTGGCCGTGCCGCACCAAAACCAACCGGCCACTCATCGCCCCGGCTCGTTTCCAGAGCCGGAGCTCCGCAGCCGCGCCAACCACTGTGTTGCCTCGTCAAGCCGCGGCGGCGTCGCGCCGGCGGCCTTTCCGGTCGGCCAGGAACCCAGATAACGCACATCTGCACAACGCCGGTGCAGCGCCTTGAGTGCCTCGGCAACCGCGTCGTCGTCGATGTGGCCCACGCAGTCCACGAAGAACACGTAACTGCCCAACTCGGTTCGGGTGGGGCGGGATTCGATCCGGGTGAGGTCGATATCGCGCACCCCGAATTCGGTCAATACCGACACCAGCGCACCCGGTGTGTTGGCGATCCGCAACACCACCGATGTGCGGTCGGCCCCGGTGCGGGGCGGCGGCGGTCCCGGCGATCCGATCAGGACAAACCGGGTGCGGGCGTTGGGTTCGTCGACGATGTCCTCGGCCAGCGCGGCCAACCCGCGGTGCCGTCCGGCGAGCGGCGTGCTGACCGCTGCGTCGACGTGCCCGTCGGCGACTTGCTGTGCGGCATCGGCGTTGGAGTTCGCCGGGCGCAACTCCACGCCGGGCAGATGGGTGGCCAGCCACCGACGCACCTGGGCCGCCGCGACCGGGAAAGCTGCCAGGGTGCGCAGGTCTGCGGTCGATCGGCCGGGTTTGACCACGATGTTGAAGGCCACGTCCAGCGTCAGCTCCGCGAACACCTGCAGCGGCGGGCCCATCGCCAAGCTGTCCAACGTCGGCACCACCGAGCCGTCGATCGAGTTCTCGATCGGCACGCAGGCGTAGTCGGCTGCGCCCTGCCGGACGGCGTCGAGCGCAGCCGAGGTGCTCTCGGCCGGCTGCAGCTGCGCGGTCGCCGGGTTGTCTCGGGGGACCATGCCGGCCTCGACCATCTGGAGCAGCGCCGCTTCGGTGAAGGTCCCTTCCGGGCCGAGAAACGTGATGCGTGCCACCTGGCAACCCTATCGGGCCACAGGTGGCGCCAGGAAGAATCGCGGCAGCGGGAGTCGATGGCGCACCCTGCGAACCTGTTGGCTCGCCAAGTCGCTCAACGTGTTTGACGATTCTGTTCGCCTGGTGAGCGCGCCGGGTACGGACCTGCGCGCACGCCGGTCGGACTGGGTCGGTGGCCGGGCATCGGCCCGGTTACCGTGTCGAGGTGAGTGTCGACGACGAGACGTTGGTGCAGCGACGCGACCTGCGCATCGAGCTCGTCATCGTGCTAGGCGTCACGTTCGGCGTCAGCGCCGCCACCTCGGTCCTGCAACTCGCCGACGCGGTGCTGCGCAACCTGGGCATGCAACGGATCCCGCTCAACCCGCAGCGGTCCTACTTCGACCTGATCGATCTGGGACTGAACATGGCGCTGGTCGTGCAGCTGATCGCCTGGGGAGGACTCGGCGTGTACCTGCTGTGGCGCACCGGGCTGCCTCCCGCCCGGATCGGCTTGGGCCGGCCCCGCTGGGGTGCGGACCTGCTGGGCGGCGCCGCCCTGGCCGCCCTCATCGGGCTGCCCGGGCTGGCGCTCTACGTCGGCGCGCGGACGCTGGGGCTCAACGCCGCGGTGATTCCGTCCGGACTCGGTGACACTTGGTGGCGGATCCCGATGCTGGTGACGATCGCGTTCGCCAACGGCTGGGCCGAAGAGATCATCGTCGTGGGCTATCTGCTCATCCGGCTGCGTCAGCTGGGAATGCACGACGGCACAGCACTGGTGTGGTCGAGCTTGCTGCGCGGCTTCTACCACCTCTACCAGGGCTTCGGCGCCGGACTGGGCAATGCCGTGATGGGACTGGTGTTCGGCCATCGCTGGCAGCGCACCGGGCGGCTGTGGCCGTTGGTAATCGCGCACGGGTTGATCGACACTGTCGCGTTCGTCGGCTATGCCCTGCTGGCCGGCCACCTCGGGTGGCTGACCGGATGATCGATGACCACCACTGTCGGCCGCCGTGCTGCCGCGGCCGGGCCGGCATAGGCGCGTCACGGAGTACGCCCTACCGGGCCCGCCTGGCCGTCCCCCAGCCAGGCCTTGACCCGGCCGGGGTGGTTGGTGGCCAGCCACGCCACGCCGACGTCCCGGCAGAACGCGACGTCGTCGTAGTGGTCGACGGTCCAGCAGTACAGCGCCCGGCCCTGGGCCGCGGCACGGTCCACCAACTCTGGATGTTCGCGCAGCGTCGCGATCGAGGGCCCCACCGCGGTAGCCCCGACCGTGCTGGCCGCTGTGCTGACCAGATACCGATACGCTCTGCCGAGCAATACGGTGGGCAGCATCGGCGCCGACCGCCGTATCCGCCACAGTGCGGCCGCCGAGAACGACATCACCACCGCGCGGGACCGATCCGCCGAGGCCGGGGTTGCGATGCCGAAGCGGTGCAGCAGCGCCAGCAACTTGGTTTCCACCAATGCGCCATAGCGCACCGGGTGCTTGGTCTCGATGAAGATCTTCACCGGACGGTCCCAGCCCAGCACCAGGCCGACCAGGGCGTCCAGGGTTAACAGACCACTATCGCCGTGGGTGCCGTCGGGGCGCCAGCTGCCGTGCCAGGCGCCGTACTCCAATTCGCGCAATTGCGCCAGGGTCATCGTGCTGACCAGGCCGGCACCGGTCGAGGTGCGGTCCAGCCGCCGGTCGTGCACGCAGATCAGATGACCGTCGCGGGTGAGCCGCACGTCGCATTCGACGGCGTCGGCCCCCTCGTTGAGCGCCAGTTCGTAGGCGGCCAGCGTATGTTCGGGCCGATCGGCCGATGCGCCGCGATGCGCGACCACGAAGGGATGCCGGGCCGGCACCGCGTCGGGCCGCGTCATAGCCACTATGCTGCCGGTTCCTCGCCGGTTGATCCACTCACCGGAGCCGATGCGGGGGCAGGGCTTCCGTCGCCGGCAATCACGATCCAGCGGTGCGCGGGTCGCGCGACCGGTTTGCGCTCGAATGCCTCGAAGAGCCGCCAGGTGAACCGCACTGCCAGCAACGCCAACAGGTAGGCAACGATCAGCGCCACCGTGTTGTTGCCGATCCCCTGGGCTTCCCTGGCAAAGCTCGTGGCGGTAGCGAACACCGAGATCGCGATGCTGCACAGCCACACCGTCCACCACCCCCAGATGAGCTCGCGCAGCTGCAGGTACTGACCCTCGATCTTCGCCAACTCGACGACGTACACCAGCACCCACACCAGCGCACCCAGCGGCAGCCAGCAACCGGTCATAGCGATCGCCATCCGCGTCCAGCTGGGCCTGCCATCGACGAGCAGGACTCCGATGGCAAATGTCGCGGCTGCCACCACAGCGACGGACGGAGGAAGCAGGCAGCCCGCCCACAGCGCCCACGCCGGTCGCGGCTCACGGCGTCCATGATGGGTGAAGGCGGCGGCGCGGCGCGTCACCAACCAGGATGTCAGCACCACGCTGCTGACGATCGCCGCCAGGACCGCCGCTACGCCGGCCAGCACCCCCAGCCACACCGCCGCATCCGCCACCAGCGGGTTCAGCAACGCATTGCGGTTGATGATCAGCAATACATATCGCACCACGTAGACCAGCGCGGCGATGCCGAGCACCACCGTGTTGACGAACAACGTCGTGCGTACCGTCGCGGCGGACGGCCCGGTCCGCGGCTGCGCAGCGAGCGCTCCCCCGGCCGGGGCTATCTTGTCGACCAGACCCCAGCGCGGAATGGTCGCATAGCGCGGAGTGGGTCCCAGTGGCGGTCGCCGCGACCGGGTGGGCGGCGGGGCGCCCGGCCGCACAGCAATCCAGCGGTATCCCGGCGGTAGTCGGGGA
The DNA here is from genome assembly GCF_008709575.1 of Mycobacterium sp. Lineage (GTDB taxonomy): Bacteria > Actinomycetota > Actinomycetes > Mycobacteriales > Mycobacteriaceae > Mycobacterium. The sequence goes on along the minus strand of NZ_VYIK01000004.1, from coordinate 43,244 downwards.
ACAGCGCGATGACCGACGCCCGGCTGCGCAGTCTGACCCCGACTCCCGTCGGCGGGCGGAATCGCGGTCGACGGCGCCAACAGGCTGCCGCGACAGCGTGGACACCACGTGCGCTGTCGGTCGCGCACGTTCCAGCGTGTGCCGCATTGGGAGCACACTTGGATCACGGCCAACAGCTTACAAGAGCTTAGTAGTCGGACTTACTAATCAGACCTGGTGCTCGGGAGCCGTGGTGGGCTGCCGGAGTATGCAGATCCAGCTACGTTCGGCTATCCACAATTTCCACAGGTTTATCCCCAGGCTACTCGAGAGTACAAAGTGCCCCGTCGCTTTGTGTCATAGCGCTTTTGACACAACAGCTGTGGACAACTGTGGACAACGCCGCGGACTCAGGTGGCGTCTATCGACAACCCAGCGGGCGCCCGGGCAAAATCTCACGTCGCTCTAACTATCCGCGGGCCGACAGGTGCGGACCGACCGACCGGACCAAATCGCACGTCAGTGGGCTCTGCCCCGGCCGATTTCCCGAAGGGGCCGCGAGGCGCTATGATCGCGACCACCGAAGGTCGCTGTGATTCATCTCACTGGGGGAAGGGTTCAGACGTGTGGGTCGTGGTCAACTGATGGCGGCGCAACCGATCGGACCGCGCTCGACGGCATCGTCGGCGCAGTGGTTTGCGGGCTCGCCTGTGTTTGACAACTCCTACCTGCTCGCCGCGGTGCGCGCGGCGTTGATCGCCGTGGTGCTGTTGGCGGTTCTCGCCGTCATCGTGTTGTTCTAAAGCCGCGGCAGAAGGGTATCCGGGAGCCGAGCACTCGTTGTTGCGGCGCGCGCCGTCTTGGAGCAAGGTTGTCTACGCTGAGGTTGACCGCCGCGCAGGACGCCGCACGGCCACACTGCGAGTGGAGCAGCAGACGCAGACGAGCAAAGGAAGGAACCTCGTGGCTGAATACACGTTGCCCGATTTGGACTATGACTACGGTGCGCTGGAGCCATACATCTCGGGTCAGATCAACGAGTTGCACCACGCCAAGCACCACGCCGGCTACGTCAAGGGCGCCAACGATGCGCTCGCCAAACTCGAGGAGCTACGGGCCAAGGAAGATTTCGCAACCGTCCTGCTCTACGAGAAGAACCTGGCGTTCAATCTGGCCGCCCACGTCAACCACAGCCTGTGGTGGAAGAACCTCTCGCCGGACGGCGGCGACAAACCGACCGGGGAGCTCGCCGCCGCCATCGACGACACGTTCGGGTCGTTCGACAAGTTCCGCGGTCAGTTCCAAGCCGCTGCCACCACGGTGCAGGGATCGGGTTGGGCGGCGCTGGCCTTTGACACCATGGCCAACAAGCTACGAATCTTTCAGGTGTACGACCATCAGACCAACTTTCCACTCGGCGCTATTCCGCTGCTGGTGCTCGACATGTGGGAACATGCCTTTTACCTGCAGTACAAAAACGTCAAGGGCGACTTCGCCACGGCGTTTTGGAACGTCGTCAACTGGGCCGACGTGCAAGCGCGTTACGCGGCGGCCACCTCCAAGACCACCGGTCTGATCGCCGGCTGATTCCCAGAGCGACCGGGGCGTCACGCCGATTGCGTGGCATCCCGGGTGTTTGCCGGTCCATCGCCCTTGGTTGCCGTGTCCGCTTGCGGCGGTCCGCATCCAGGCGCATGCTGTGCTCAATTCACCCGTCAGCATGTTGCCGGGTTTCGGCGAACCGGAGGCTGAAATGGAGACTGGGTCGGGCCGGGCCGTCGAGGTCGCCCCGTTTCATTCGCATGGCGTCCTGAAGGGATTTGTGATCTCGGGCCGTTGGCCCGATTCCACCAAGGAGTGGGCCCAGCTGTTGATGGTTGCGGTGCGGGTCGCGTCACTGCCCGGCTTGCTCTCCACCACAACGGTATTCGGTGCGCGCGAGGAACTCCCGGAATCTCCCGCGCCGGGCACCGTCGGCCTGGTGCTCGCCGAGGGGCCGGTTGTCGGCGAACGCGCGGTTCAGCCAGGACATTTCGCCGAGCATCAGCCACCGGCGCTGATGATGCTGCATCCGCCGTCGGAGACGACACCGTCCTTGCCGGAATGCAGCGGGGCGGCCTCAGGATGTGTGCTGCTACCGGGTTTGCCGTATCTGGGCCTGGAGCACCGGGCTGCGTGGGTGGAAGCCGAGGCCGACGGCACCGTGACCTCGATGGTGAGCCGGGTCGGCGTCGACCCGATCAGCCATCCCGACACGGCAATTCTGGCGATGCTGCTTGCCGCATAACAGGTCGACCGGGCTTGCGGTAATCCCCTTACCCGAATCGAAAAATACGGCTACCCGAATTCACTCGCCAGGCTGGTGTCGTGCCGAGCGGGCCGCTACCCTGAAAAGCGTTACCGAAGGGGAGTAGTCCTCAATCGTCTAGTCGACATGCTGGCGAATAGCCCGGCTGGCGAGCCGTCCGAAGCCGACGGCGGGCGAGACCTTCGACCCGATGTCCTCCGGGATCGGGCGGACCCGCGCGCGAACCCCGGTCGGCGAAGCGTCGAAAGGTCACCAGCATGCTTGCCGCCACACTCGTGAGTTTCAGCGTGGTTTTCCTCGCCGAGCTCGGCGACCGATCGCAGTTCATCGCCATGACCTATGCGCTGCGCTACCGCTGGTGGGTGGTGTTGACGGGGGTGGGTATAGCTGCCGGCATCGCGCACGGCGCGTCAGTGGCGGTCGGACATTTTCTGGGCCTGACGCTGCCCGCCCGCCCCATGGCGTTCGCGGCTGCGGTCGCCTTCCTGGCATTCGCGGTGTTGACCTGGCGTGAGCGCAGCAACACCGGCGAGGACGTCCGTCCGGTTCGAGAACCACGGTTCGCGTTGCTCGCCGTCGTGTCGTCGTTTCTGCTCGCCGAGCTGGGCGACAAAACGACGCTGGCCACTATCGCCCTGGCGAGCGACAACAATTGGGCCGGGGTGTGGATCGGCACCACGACCGCGATGGTCGTCGGCGACGGGCTGGCGATCGCGGCGGGCCTCTTGCTGCACCGGCGGCTACCGCAACGGCTGCTGCACGTGGTGGCCAGCCTGCTGTTCCTACTGTGCGGTCTCTGGATGTTGTTCGACGGCGCACTGGGCTGGCGCCCGATGGCCATCGGGGCGATCGCGGCGACCACACTCACCACGGCCGCTGTCGCCGCAGCAGGGTGGACCCGGCGGCCGACCCCCCAACCTGCCATCCTGGAATCATCGCGGGGAGCCTCCTGACGGCGGGGACGTGCAGGTGGTCACCGTCGGCATGCGGCCCCGACAGCAAAGCTGGTCGTCGCTTGCTCGTCGTAGTCTGCAGATTGCCGGGCACAACGCAGCTGAGCCATGTCGAGGCGCTGCGGGGGATAGGTCGATGCGGGCACGGAACTGGCACAACACTAAGCCGTACGATTCGCCTGGCGCCTCAAGCATATACGCTGCAGAACGCCGCGCTGACGTTGCGGCGGTCTCACCGGTGATCGCCGCAGACGTCGGCGAGGATTCCCCGAAGGTTTGCACTTGGTTGTGGCGATTACACTCGCTACGATAATCAGCAAATATGCGACTTTGTTCATTCGTCCCCCGGTGGAGGTCATAGCGAGATGAGCACGACGTTCGCCGCCCGGCTGAATCGGTTGTTCGAAACGGTGTATCCGCCAGGGCGCGGACCCCATACGTCCGCCGAAGTCATTGCGGCGCTCAAGGCAGAAGGGATCACGATGTCGGCTCCGTATCTGTCCCAACTGCGCTCCGGCAACCGCACGAATCCGTCTACCGCGACCATGGCCGCACTAGCGAACTTCTTCCGGATCAAACCGGCCTACTTCACCGACGACGAGTACTACGAGAAGCTCGACAAGGAGTTGTCCTGGCTGGCGATCATGCGCGACGAGGGAGTCCGCCGCATTGCGATACGGGCCAACGGTTTGTCACCGGAGGCGCAACAGGACATCGTGCAGCGGGTCGAGGAGCTGCGCCGCAAAGAGCACCTCGACACCTGATCCCCGGCAGCGGCCTGGCGGCGCGGCACATTTCTGCACCGGTTAAGGTTGCGCAACGAGCCCGCATACGAGATACCGGGGAGGCGACCGGGGAATGGGGCTGTTCCATCAGCGGAAGAGTCGCACGACGCGGCGTGCCGAGGCTCGCGCGATCAAGGCCCGCGCCAAACTCGAGGCCAGGTTGGCCGCCAAGAACGAGGCTCGCCGGTTCAAATCTGCGCAGCGCGCCGAGGCTCGGGCCCTCAAAGCCCGGCTGAAAAGTCAGCGTGAAAGCGACCGTGCTGCGGTGAAGGTGGCCGAGGCCCAGCTCAAGGCGGCGCAAGAGGGCACACTGTTGTCACCGACTCGGGTTCGGCGGACCCTCGCCGTCTCGCGGCTGCTTGCGCCCGTCGCGGTGCCGTTGATCTACCGTGCCGCGATGGCGGTCCGGGGGTTGATCGACCAACGCCGCGCTGACCGCCTCGGTGTTCCACTGGCTCAGCTCGGCCGGTTCTCCGGCCACGGTGCCCGACTGTCGGCGCGGATCGCGGCCGCACAACGCTCGCTGCAGACGGTGCAGGAGAAAACCGGCAAGGATCCTGAGACCAGGCAATTCGTGGCTGCTATTGCCGATCGGCTCACCGATTTATCGGCAGCCGTCACCGTCGCGGAGACTATGCCCGCCGCGCGACGCAGGACGGCGCACGCCGCCATCGCCAAGCAGCTGGACGAGGTCGACGCCGATGTGATGGCGCGGCTCGGGGTGGCCTGATCGTGTCGAGCGGGCACACCACCCTCGCCCCGGCAGGCCGGCGGCCATGACCCGCTCGGCACGCACCACCGCGCTGGGGCTGCTGCTGCTGACGATGGTGGTGACCGGCGTCGTGACCGGCGTCGTGACCGCTGCGCTCGCGCACGCGCACGCCGTCCTGCTGTCCACCGACCCGCCCGCCGACGCCCAGCTCTCGGTCGGTCCGACCCGGGTCAGCGCGACGTTCAACGAGCAGCTGCAAACCACGTTCGCGGCCATGACGGTCGTCGGACCCGACGGCAACGTGTGGTCGGCGGGCGAACCGCAAGTGCAGGGCGCGGTGATCAGCGTGGGGATGCGACCGCTGGGACCGGTCGGTAGCTACACCGTGCATTACCGGGTGACCTCGGCAGACGGTCACGTGGTCTCGGGTACCTGGTCGTTCCGGCTCACCGTACCCGGCGCCGGCACACCCGGGCCTTCCACGCACGCCCCGACAACGGCCGGCGACCGCATTCCGATCTGGCTGTTCGCGGGCGCAGCGGTGCTGCTGGTCGGGGCCGCGGCGGTGTGGGCGCGGCGCCGGTCCTGACCCGCGCCCGGGGAAGACAGGTGACTGGACGTCGCTGGCATGATGGAATTCGACCGCCGGTCCTGAGCCTGGTGTAGGCCTGGTGTAGGCCCTGGTACGGGCAACGAGTAACGGCAAAGGAGCAGCCTCATGGCAGACCCGCAGGACCAACCGGACGACGCCTCCGACACTGCAGCGAAAGATCCTGCCGGGGCCGCAGCGACGCCGTCGTCACCGCCGGCCCCGCCCGCCGTCCAGACGCAGCCACCGGGTAAAGCCGCCGGGGAAGCCGCTAAAAAGACAGCCAAAAAAACGCCCCCCAAAGCCGCCAAGAAAACCTCCGCCACGCAGGCGTCCGCTAAGAAAGCACCGGCCAAAAAAACGCCCGCCAAAAAAGCGCCCGCCAAAAAAGCCGAACCGTCGCCGCGGGCGGCGGCGACCGACGATCAGCAGGGGGCCGCTAAGGTGGCGGCGCAGGCGAAGTCCACCGTGGCCGCAGCCGACAACCCGGTGGTCAGCGGCTCGACACCCTCCGACGGTCGCTTTGCGGTGTCGCTGCCGGTGGCGGTGGCAGTCTCGGTCAGCGTGCTGGCGTTGCTGCTGATGCGCCGACTTCGTCGGCGCGGCCACTGAGCCCGCGCCGACCATGAGCGTGGCCTTCCGACCCACCGCCGACCTGGTCGATGAGATCGGACCCGACGTCGACAGCTGTGACATCCAGTTCCGTCAGTTCGGCGCCCGGACACAGTTCGCCGGGAGGATCAGCACCGTGCGCTGCTACCAGGACAACGCTTTGCTGAAATCGGTGCTGTCCGAGCCCAGCGATGGTGGTGTCCTGATCATCGACGGCGACGGCTCGTTGCACACCGCGCTGGTCGGTGACCGCATCGCAGAGCTGGCCCGATCCAACGGCTGGGTCGGACTGGTGGTCAACGGTGCCGTGCGGGATGTGGCGGTGCTGCGCGGCATCGACATCGGCATCAAGGCGCTTGGCGCCAACCCCCGCAAAAGCGGCAAGACCGGCGCCGGCGAGCGGGACGTCGTCGTCAACCTGGGCGGAGTGAGGTTTGCTCCCGGCCGGGTCGTCTTCAGCGACGACGACGGCCTGGTGGTGGTGTAGGCGGGCACTGCTACACCGCGGCGGGCACCCGGTGTCTGGTGAACCGCAAGGCCTCGTCGTCGACCCGACCACGCCGAATCAGCCGCAGGTCCAGCAGGTAGTTCTGTTTGAGCCGCCACGGGGTGACCGAGCCTGCTTTGGGAAGGTAGTCCAGTGCGCGCAGCACATATCCCGGGGTGAAGTCCATCAGCGGCCGCTGCTGGACCGAGTCACCCGGATGCTGAGGCACCACGGTGTCGAACCCGTTGGCATCCATGTAGTTGAGCACCCGGCAGACGAACTCCGAGACGAGGTCGGCCTTGAGTGTCCACGAAGCGTTGGTGTAGCCGATCGTGAACGCCATATTCGGCATGCCGGTCAGCATCATTCCCTTGTAGGCCATGGTCTCGTGAAGCGCGACCGGCACGCCGTTACGCCGGATCGCGGCACCACCGAACAGTTGCAGGTTCAACCCCGTGGCGGTGATGATGATGTCGGCTTGCAGCTCGTCGCCCGAGCTCAGCTTGATCCCCGTCCTGGTGATCCGGTCGATGGTGTCGGTGACGACATCGGCGTTGCCGTGCCGGATGGCGCGGAACAGGTCCCCATTGGGCGCCAGACACAGCCGCTGGTCCCACACCTTGTACCGCGGACCGAAGTGCTTTTCGACGTCGTACCCCGCGGGCAGCCGGCGCCGGGCCATCGTCATCAGGGTCTTACGCATGTAGTTGGGGAAGCGCCGGGAAAGCTGATACTGAGCGGTGCTGAACAGGATCGCCTTCCACCGGTTCACCCCGTGTGCGACCTTGGCCGGAAGCAGCCGGTTCGCCCGCTCGGCGAGCGGGTCGACCTCGGGCAGTGCACCGATGTAGGTGGGCGAACGCTGCAGCATCGTCACGTGTCCGGCGCCGGAGTTCGCCAGCGCCGGAATCAGGGTTACCGCGGTCGCGCCCGACCCGATCACGACGATCTTCTTGCCGGCGTAGTCCAGATCCTGCGGCCAATGTTGCGGATGGACGATCCTGCCCTCGAAGTCCTCGGCACCGTTGAACGTCGGCGCATAACCCTCGTCGTAGTTGTAGTAGCCGCTGCAGGCGAACAAGAATGCGCAGGTGATCTCGCTGGTTTGACCGTCGCATTCCACGGTGAGCGTCCAGCGGTTGTCGGCGTCGGACCAATCGGCGGCCACGACCCGGTGCCGCAGCCGGATGTGGCGGTCGATGCCGTTCTCGCGCGCGGCCTCCTTGATGTAGGCCTTGATCGACGGGCCGTCGGCGATCGACTTGGCCGATCGCCACGGCTTGAACCGGAAGCCCAGGGTGAACATGTCTGAGTCGGACCGGATGCCCGGGTAGCGGAATAAGTCCCAGGTGCCGCCGAGGTCGTCGCGGCGCTCGAGGATCGCGTAGCTCTTGGCCGGGCAACGGTCCTGCAGGTGCCAGGCCGCGCTGATCCCGGAGATCCCGGCCCCCACCACGACGACGTCGAGATGCTCAGTCATGGGGCCAGGTTATCAACACTGTGTCGACTATGTCAACGCTACGTTGACTATATCGACGCTGTGTAAACTTGCGGCCGTGACCACCGCCAGCTCTGCCCGTGGCTCCCGGAGTCGGCGTTCCACGCGCCCGTCCGGCGACGACCGCGAACTGGCGATCCTCGCGACCGCCGAGCACCTGTTGGAGCAACGGCCGCTCGCCGACATCTCGGTCGACGACCTCGCCAAGGGTGCCGGCCTGTCCCGCCCGGCGTTCTACTTCTATTTCCCGTCCAAAGACGCGGTGCTGCTCACCCTGTTCGAGCGGGTGATCGTCGAGGCGGACTCCGCGCTGGAAGACATGGTCGCTCACCCGCCCGCCGACGTGAAAGCGCTGTGGCGCTGCGGTATCAACGTCTTCATCGAGACGTTCGGTTCGCATCGCGCCGTGTCACTGGCCGCCGAGGCCGCGCGAACCAACAAAGACCTCCGCGACCTGTGGTCGCGGTTCATGCAGAAATGGGTCGCTCACACCGCCTCGGTGATCGACGCCGAACGCGCCCGCGGCGCGGCACCGGTGACCCAAGCCGCGCACGACCTGTCGGCGGCGCTGAACCTGCTCAACGAGAAAGCGATCCTGGCCTCGTTCGCCGACGACCGCCCGTCGGTCTCCCGCGAGCAGCTGCTCGACACCCTGGTGCACATCTGGGTGACCAGCATCTACAGCGAACCGCCGGCCGGGTAGGCTCACGCCGATGCGCTTCGCGTTCAAGACCTCGCCCCAAAACACCACCTGGCCCGACATGCTGGCGGTGTGGAAAGCCGCCGACGGCATCGACGTGTTCGAATCCGGGTGGACTTTCGACCACTTCTACCCGATCTTCTCCGACAGCACCGGTCCCTGCCTGGAGGGCTGGACGACGCTGACCGCGCTGGCGCAAGCCACCAGTCGCCTCCGGCTGGGCACGCTGGTGACCGGCATCCACTACCGCCATCCCGCGGTGCTGGCCAACATGGCCGCCGCGCTGGACATCATCTCGGGCGGCCGACTCGAACTGGGCATCGGCGCCGGGTGGAACGAGGAGGAGTCCGGCGCCTACGGTATCGAGCTGGGCAGTATCAGAGAACGCCTCGACCGCTTCGAGGAGGCGTGCCAAGTGCTGATCGGCCTGCTCAGCCACCAGACCACCGGCGGCTTCGATTTCCAAGGCCGCTACTACCGGCTCAAAGCCGCGCGTAACGAGCCGAAGGGGCCGCAGCGTCCGCACCCGCCGATCTGCATCGGCGGCAGCGGTGAGAAACGCACCCTGCGCATCACGGCCCGCTACGCCCAGCACTGGAACTTCGTCGGCGGTCCGCCGGCGGAATTCGCCCGCAAGCGCGACGTGCTGGCCGCGCACTGCGCCGACGTCGGACGAGATCCCACCGAGATCACGTTGTCGGCCCATCTGCGTCTGGGTGACGACCGCAATTACCGGCAGGTCATCGACGACGCCGCGGCGCTGGGTGCCGAGGGCCTCGATCTGGGTATCGTCTATATCGCCCCGCCGCACGACCCCGCCGTGCTGGAGCCGCTGGCCGAGGCGATCCGGGACTCGGGTTTGCTCAGCACCACGCCCCGAGCCGGGTGAGCTTGGGTGCGCCCGATACCGGACCAGGCCCGGTGAGCAAAGACCTCGGGCTGTCGGCGCTGCTCGCCCGCCGCTCGTTACACGCCGTAGCGCAGCAGGTCTTCGGCGGTCGCCAAGCGTTCGTGCTTAGCAGGGAACTCGCGGCTTCTCATCGGGTGCCGAATCCATGACCAGGCAATTCGGCCCACTCGTGACCGGAGAACCGGGTTGATATGCACGGTGTTCACTCCTGCGGTCGGTCAAGGTCAGTCCATGTCGGTCCACGAAACCGGGCACCACGCCACCGCGGACGCCCCTATCGCATTATTACATACTCAGGGTCTGGCAAACTCCTCGCGACTCACCGAAAGTCTATCAAATGTTGCTGCTGAGTCCAAAGTGACTAACGTTGCGGCACGGTGGTGGGGGCAATCGGCGCCGGCAGCACACTCATCCCGGTGAGGTACCGATCCACACCGGCCGCAGCCGCCCGGCCCTCGGCGATCGCCCAGACGATCAACGATTGGCCTCGCCCCATATCCCCGGCCACGAACACGCCCGGCACTGACGTCTGAAAATCGTTGCCGCGAGCGACGTTACCCCGGTCGGTGAACTGCACGCCGAGGTCGCTCAGCAGGGCCGACTTTTCCGGTCCGACAAAACCCATGGCCAACAACACCAGATCGGCCTCGAGCTGGAAATCGGTCCCCTCGATCTTGACGAACTTTCCGTCCCGCATCTCCACTTGGTGGACCTTCAGTGCGGTGACGTGCCCGTCACGGCCGATGAACTCCTCGGTGTTGACCGAGAACAACCGTTCACCGCCCTCCTCATGCGCCGAGGACACCCGGTACATGAGCGGATAGGTCGGCCACGGTGTCGATGCGGCCCGCTCGGCGGGCGGCCGCGGCATGATCTCGAACTGGTGCACGCTGACCGCACCCTGGCGGTGCACGGTGCCCAGGCAGTCGGCGCCGGTGTCACCGCCGCCGATGATGACGACTTTCTTGCCCCTGGCGGTGATCGGCGGCTCGCCGTCGGGCCCCAGATCACCCTCTTGCATCCGGTTGGCCCACGGCAGAAACTCCATGGCCTGGTGGATGCCGTCGAGTTCGCGGCCCGGAATCGCCAGGTCACGCCAGGCGGTGGCACCGCCGGCCAACACCACCGCGTCGAACTCCGCACGCAACTGCTCGGCAGTGATGTCCACCCCGACATCGACGTTGGGCCGGAACACGGTGCCCTCGGCTCTCATCTGGTCCAGCCGACGATCCAGATGGCGCTTTTCCATCTTGAACTCGGGGATGCCGTAGCGCAGCAGCCCGCCGATCCGGTCGGCGCGCTCGAAGACGGTCACGGCGTGCCCGGCCCGGGTCAGTTGCTGGGCTGCGGCCAGCCCGGCCGGGCCGGAACCCACCACCGCGACCGTCTTGCCGGTCAGCCGTTGCGGCGGCAACGGAACCACCCAGCCTTCGTCGAAGGCGTTGTCGATGATGTCGAGCTCGATCTGCTTGATCGTCACCGGATCCTGGTTGATCCCCAGCACACACGACGATTCGCACGGTGCCGGGCACAGTCGGCCGGTGAAGTCCGGGAAATTGTTGGTGGCATGCAGCCGTTCGATCGCGTCACGCCAGCGACCGGTGCGGACCAGGTCATTCCATTCCGGGATCAAGTTGCCGAGCGGGCACCCGTTGTGGCAGAACGGGATCCCACAGTCCATGCAACGCGTTGCCTGCTGCTGAAGCGTCTCGTGCGGAAAGTCCTCGTAGACCTCGTTCCAGTCGTGCACCCGCTCGGCCACCGGGCGGCGTTTGGGTAGCTCGCGACGGGGGTATTTCAGAAAGCCCTTGGGATCAGCCATGTGCGGCCGCCATTATCGCCTCGTCGACGTCGGCGCCGCTGTCCTCGGCCTCGGCGATCGCTTTCAAGACCCGCTTGAAGTCACGCGGCATGACCTTGACGAAGCACCGCTGTTCGCTTGCCCAGTCCGCCAGAATCCGCCGGCCGACCGCGGAATCGGTCGCGTCGACATGGGCCTGGATCAGGCCGTACAGCGATTCCCGGTCCCCGTCGTCGAGCGGTTCGAGTTCCACCATCTCGGTGTTGACCTGAGTGTCGAAAACGTCGCCGGGGTCGTAGACGTAGGCGACGCCGCCGGACATGCCGGCCGCGAAGTTGCGCCCGGTCGGACCCAGAATGACCACCTTGCCACCGGTCATGTACTCACAGCCGTGATCACCGACGCCCTCGACCACCGCGTGGGCGCCGGAGTTGCGCACGGCAAAACGCTCGCCGACAACACCCCGTAAGAACGCCTCACCGCTGGTGGCTCCGAACAGGATCACGTTGCCACCGATGATGTTCTCTTCGGCTGCATAGTCCTCGGGAACGCTGTCGGAGGGTCGCACCACGATCCGACCTCCCGACAACCCTTTGCCGACGTAGTCGTTGGCGTCGCCGTAAACCCGCAGCGTAATGCCTTTCGGGACGAAGGCACCGAAGCTGTTACCGGCCGACCCCTCGAAAGTGATGTCGATTGTTCCGTCCGGTAATCCTTCGCTGCCGTAGGCTTTGGTCACTTCGTGGCCGAGCATGGTCCCGACCGTGCGGTTGACGTTGCTGATCGTGGTGGAGAATCGCACCGGTGTCCCGGAGTCCAGCGCCTCTCGGCTCATCACGATCAACTGCTGGTCGAGCGCCTTGTCCAGGCCGTGGTCCTGGCTGGAGCTGCAGTAGAGGTCCTGGTTCATGAAGGCAGATTCCGGCTCGTACAACACTGGGGTGAGGTCGAGCTTGTGAGCCTTGAAGTGAGCTCGCGCCAACGTGGTGTCCAGCGCGTTCACCTGGCCGATCGCCTCGTTGAGGGTGCGAAAACCCAACTGCGCCATGTATTCGCGGACCTCTTCGGCGATGAATAAGAAGAAATTCTCGACGAATTCAGGTTTCCCGCTGAACCGCTGGCGCAGTACCGGGTTCTGGGTGGCCACTCCCACCGGGCAGGTGTCCAGATGACAGACCCGCATCATCACGCAGCCCGATACCACCAGCGGGGCGGTGGCAAAGCCGAATTCCTCCGCGCCCAGCAGCGCAGCGATCATCACATCACGGCCGGTCTTGAGCTGACCGTCGACCTGGACCACGATCCGGTCCCGCAATCCGTTGAGCAGCAATGTCTGCTGAGTTTCGGCCAGACCCAGCTCCCAGGGCGCTCCAGCGTGTTTCATCGAGGTCAGCGGAGTGGCGCCGGTGCCGCCGTCGTGCCCGGAAATCAGCACCACGTCGGCGTGGGCCTTGGACACGCCGGCCGCGACCGTGCCGACACCGTTTTCCGACACCAGCTTGACGTGGATCCGGGCGGCCGGGTTGGCGTTCTTCAGGTCATGGATCAGCTGCGCGAGATCCTCGATGGAATAGATGTCGTGATGCGGTGGCGGCGAGATCAACCCGACACCGGGCGTGGAATGGCGGACCTCGGCGATCCAGGGATAGACCTTGCTGCCGGGAAGTTGGCCGCCCTCACCGGGTTTGGCACCCTGGGCCATCTTGATCTGGATGTCGGTGCAGTTGGTCAAATAGTGCGAGGTGACACCGAACCGGGCCGAGGCGACCTGCTTGATCGCGCTGCGGCGCCAGTCGCCGCTGGGATCGCGCTCGTAGCGGCTCATGTGCTCGCCGCCCTCACCGCAGTTCGATCGGCCGCCGAGCCGGTTCATCGCGATGGCCAGCGTTTCGTGCGCTTCGGCGGAGATGGATCCGTAGCTCATCGCACCGGTCGCAAAGCGTTTGACGATCTCGCTGGCCGGCTCCACCTCGTCGAGCGGCACCGGAGGACGCACACCCTCCCGGAATTTCAACAGACCGCGCAGCGACGCCATCCGCTCACTCTGGTCATCGACCAAGCGGGTGTACTCCTTGAAAATCTGGTATTGCCCGGTGCGGGTGGAGTGTTGCAACTTGAACACGGTGTCGGGGTTGAACAGGTGGTACTCGCCCTCACGTCGCCACTGGTATTCCCCGCCCACCTCCAATTCGCGGTGGGCGCGCTCGCCCGGCCGGTCCAGGAACGCCAACGTGTGACGGGCCGCGACGTCGGCCGCGATGTCATCGAGAGTGATGCCCCCGATGGGGCAGCTCAGGCCGGTGAAGTATTCGTCGAGCAGGTCCTGGCTCACACCGACGGCCTGGAAAAGCTGCGCGCCGGTGTACGACGCCAGCGTCGAGATACCCATTTTGGACATGACTTTCAGCACACCTTTGCCGGCGGCCTTGATGTAGTTGCCGATCGCTGTCTCGCGGTCGAGTCCCTCCAGCAGGCCTCTGTCGAGCATGTCCGAGATCGACTCGAAGACCATGTACGGGTTGATTGCCGCCGCCCCGAAACCGAGCAGCATGGCCATGTGGTGGACCTCGCGGGCATCGCCGCTTTCCACCACCAGCCCGACCTGGGTGCGAGTACGTTCGCGCACCAGGTGATGGTGCACCGCCGAGACCGCCAGCAAAGACGGGATCGGTGCCGCCCGCTCGTCGGACTCACGGTCGGACAGGATGATGATCCGCGCGCCCTCGGCGATGGCTGCCGAGGTTTGTCGCCGCACCTCGTCGAGCGCCGCCTTCAAACCGGCGCCACCCTCGGCAACCGGATACAGACAACGGATAACTTTGGCCCGCAAACCATGCCAACGACCGCTGACCTCGACATCGGGATTCAGGTTGATCAGTTTCGCCAATTCGTGATTGCGCAGAATCGGCTGTGGCAGCACGATTTGGCGGCACGAATTCGCATCCGGGTTCAGCAGGTCGCCCTCCGGCCCGACGGTATGTTGCAGGCTGGTCACCACCTCTTCACGGATGGCGTCCAGCGGCGGATTGGTCACCTGGGCGAACATCTGCTGGAAGTAGTCGAACAGCATCCGCGGACGCCCCGACAACACCGCGATCGGGGTGTCGGTGCCCATCGACCCGATCGGTTCGGCGCCGGTGCGTGCCATCGGAGCCACCAGCAGGTTGAGCTCCTCATAGGTATAGCCGAAAACCAACTGCCGCAACACGACCCGGTGGTGCGGCATCCGCGTGTAGTCGCCCTGCGGCAAGTCGTCCAGTGGGATGAGCCCGTCATCGAGCCACTGGCGGTAGGGGTGCGCGGCGGCCAGTTCGGCCTTGATTTCCTCGTCGGAGACGATACGCCCCTGGGCGGTGTCGACCAGAAACATCCGGCCCGGCTGCAGGCGCAGCCTGCGCACCACCTTGGAAGGATGAAAAGCCGGGTCACTGCCGAGCACACCGGCCTCCGACGCCATCACTACCAGACCGTCGTCGGTGACCCAGATCCGCGACGGACGCAGGCCGTTGCGGTCCAGCACGGCTCCCACCACCGTGCCGTCAGTGAACGTCATCGACGCCGGACCGTCCCACGGCTCCATCAGCGTCGAGTGGTACTGATAAAACGCCCGTCGGGCCGGGTCCATCGCCTCGTGGCGCTCCCAGGCCTCGGGGATCATCATCAATACCGCGTGCGCCAGGCTGCGCCCGCCCAGGTGCAACAGTTCGAGCACCTCGTCGAAGCGGGCGGTGTCCGACCCGCCGGGAGTGCAGATCGGGAACAGTTTCTCGGGGTTTTCCGGGATGCCGGGCGACCCGAAGACGTCGGTGCGGATCAGCGCCTCCCGGGCGCGCATCCAATTCTCGTTGCCGGTGACAGTGTTGATCTCGCCGTTGTGGGCGATCCGCCGATACGGGTGCGCCAACGGCCAGGACGGGAAGGTGTTGGTCGAAAACCGCGAATGCACAATCCCCAGCGCACTGGTCAGCCGGTCGTCTTGCAGGTCCAGATAAAACGCCTTGAGCTGCGGCGTGGTCAGCATGCCCTTGTAGACGAAGGTCTGGCCGGAAAAGCTTGGGAAGTAGACAGTTTCGCGTCCAGGACCGTCTTGGCCGGGACCTTTGTTGCCCAGCTCGTGCTCGGCGCGCTTGCGGACCACATAGGTGCGACGTTCCAGAGTCATTCCCGAGGCGCCGGCGACGAAAAGTTGGCGGAAGGTCGGCATGGCGTCGCGGGCCAGCGCGCCCAGCGACGAGTCGTCTGTCGGCACGTCGCGCCAACCGAGCACCCGCAGGCCCTCAGACTCGGCGATCTTCTCCACCGCCGCGCACGCCGCGGCCGCTTCCTTCGACGATTGCGGCAAAAACGCGATGCCGGTGGCGTAGCTGCCGGCCGGCGGCAGTTCGAAGTCGACGACCGAGCGCAGGAAATCGTCGGGAACCTGAATCAGGATGCCCGCGCCGTCACCGCTGTGCGGTTCGGCTCCCTGGGCGCCGCGGTGCTCGAGGTTGAGCAGCGCGGTGATCGCCTTGTCCACGATGTCGCGGCTGCGGCGGCCGTGCATATCGACGACCATGGCCACCCCGCACGAGTCGTGCTCGAATGCGGGGTTGTACAGCCCGACACGGTTGGGCGCCATCACCACCTGACCTTCCAGAACTTCAGCGCGGCGTACGCTACGGTTACATCGGCGCGGCGCCCCGGATGTGTGGGCGAGGCCCCGCAGGTCTTGTCGATATTGGTTCGCCACACGGCGGTGATCCCGTCAGCGATGCGTCCGTGCAACGCTGAACGGTGGCCCTGTTTTACCCGGTCTCGACAAGCGGTAAAACGATATGACAAAACACGCCCGACATGCCAACCAAGCCGATACTAGCCGGTCCACCGGGCCCCCGCACCCGTGCCGCGACTCCGTCGGGCCCGTCGCCGGCCCGGTGATCGAGCAGGTGGCCGGCGTGGACCGTTGCCGACGAGGTCGCCGGCTGACCGATACTAGTCTCATGCCGATACCCCTCTGAGGAGCCCATGAACGAGCGCGACGACTTCCCGCGGCACCGTGCGTGGCCTGAGCCGCCCAGTGTCCCGCCGAGACGCCCACCGCACCAGCCGACCGGGCACTTCCGGCCTGCCGCGCCGATGCCGCCGCCCGGGTCTGCTGTCCGGTCGCGCCCGTCGCCCTGGGCATACCGCGACATCGAGCCGCCGCCGGCGGGTCGGCGACGACGCCCGCAGGCCACCCGCGGTTGGCGTCGCACCGTTCGCTTGGCCACCTTCGGCCTGATCAACCTGGGCCCGTCGGCCCACGAACGCCAGGAGGCCCAGTACGAGGCCGTCGTCAGGTCGATCCTGCACGGCAGCTACAAAGTTGGGGTCCTGGGCAAGGGCGGAGTCGGGAAAACCACGGTCGCCGCCAGTGTCGGCTCGATCTTCGCCGAGTTGCGCCGCCAGGACCGGGTAGTGGCGGTCGACGCCGATACCGCCTTCGGCCGGCTCAGCAGCAGGATCGACCCGCGGACCAGCGGCTCGTACTGGGAACTCGCGGGCGACAAGAATCTTGAGTCGTTCGCCGACCTCACGACCCGGGTGGGCAGCAACTCGGCCGGGCTGTACGTGCTGGCCGCCAACCCGGCTGTCGGTCCGCGGCGCGTGCTTGACCCGGCGATCTACCGGGAGGCCGCGCTGCGATTGGACCGCCACTTCACCATCTCGATCATCGACTGCGGTTCGACGATGGACGCACCGGTCACCCAAGAGGCGCTGAGCGATCTGGACGCGCTGATCGTGGTGTCCTCACCGTGGGCCGACGGGGCCGCGGCGGCGGCGCAGACCTTGGAGTGGCTGTCTGCGCACGGCCGTGCGGACCTGTTGCGCCGCAGCGTCGTGGTACTCAACGATTCCGACGGGCACGCCGACAAGCGCACCCGCGCGGCGCTGGCACGCCAGTTCCTCGACCGCGGACAGCGGGTGGTCGAAGTGCCCTTCGATCCCCACCTTCGACCCGGTGGAGTCATCGACATCCGGCATGAGATGGCGCCGGCGACCCGACGCAAATTCCTCGAGATCGCTGCGACGATCGCCGACCTTTTCGCCTCGCGTCCGGAAATCACACGAGATCGTCGGGTGCGCTAAGGCTAAGCCGTAGTTCCCCCTGGTCTGGTGATGAATCCGCTGTGGCCTGCGGTTTTGTGTTGTCTACTGACTACATGTAGCCGAGGCGGTGAGTGGTGCCGAGTAGTTCGAAGGCACGGTGCTGCAGTGCGGTGGGGGTGGTGAACATGGTGAATGCTGCCATGTCGGCGGTGGGTTGGATGCGGTTGGCGCAGAGGGTGGCCAGGTCGGCGAGCAGGCTGGTGAAGCTGTGTACCGGGGTGTCGTCGTCGGTGCGTTTGCGGGCGGCTTTGGCTAGGGCGGCATCGGAGCGTTGAGCGGCGACAACGGGATTGACGCGTTTAGCGGCGCCGGCAGCTTTGTCGTGGTCACGAAACAGCAGCGGGGCCAGGGCTTGCTTCATGTGCCAGCTGATGTAGTAGGACAGCATCCGTAGGAACATGTGGGCGCGGACCCGGTCAGCCAGGCGGTGGTGGATGGGCCGCACGTCAAGCTCGCTCTTGAGGGTGCGGAAGAACCGTTCGACGTCTTCGAGTCCCTTGTAGCGCAACACGACGTCGTCGCGGTCCAACGCGGTGGTGGGCAGGTTGGTGCGCAGCACGTAGATGCCATCGAGGGCGGCTTCGGCGGCGATGGCCTCTTCGTTGCGGGTGAAGCTGAACGTGGTGTCGGTGATGGTCAGGTGGAAGTGTTTGGCCATCTTGTAGCGGTTGATCACCTTGCCGACCCGCAGGGCGATCTTGTCTTTGCCGCGCAACGGGCGCCGTGTTCGGGTGGTGGCTGCCGCGATGGCGGCCAGTTGTTTTTCGGTGGCCGCCAACAACTCTTGACGCTTGCGGGTGCGCCGTTGGGCCAGGTCGGGGTTGTGGCAGGCGATCAGGCGTTCACCGGGGTAGTCCGGGGAGACGATCTCGGCGAGGTCTTGGGTGTCGAACAAGCTCAGCTGCAAGGCGTCGGCGTCGACGAGGGCCTTGATCTGGGGGGCGCGCAGCGCGGTGATCCAGTCCAGCCCGGCGGGGTGAAGTTCGGCGGTGATGCGCGCGCTGGTGATCATGCCGCGATCACCTACCAGAGCCACCCGGGCCAGCCCGAACCGGTCTTTGAGCTTTTCGATCTGGGCGGACGGGGTTTTCGGGTCGGCGGTGTCGCCGTCGAACACTTCGATGGCCACCGGTATCCCGGTGGAGGTGCATAGTAGTCCGTAGACGATCTGCAGGCGTCCTTTGACCCCGTCGCGGGCGTGCCCGATCTTGCCCAGTGGGCAGGTGCGGCCCTCAAAGGCCGCCGAGGACACGTCGTAGAGCACCACGGTGCCATCAGCTAGATGCCGTGCGGCCAGCTGGTCTTCGATGCTATCTTTGCGGGCCAGCGCCCAGTCCATCGCCGCATACAGGTCGTCCTCGTCGGCCCCGTCGACCCCCAGCACCTCACCGAGCGAGCTGGTCGCGGTCTGGGCGCGCAGTCCGCGGGCGGTGGCCAGCTTGGATGCCGGGGCGATGACCTGGGCCACCAGCATCGCCATCACCAGATTGCGCCGACGTGACGGTGTGGGGTCGATGAGTTCTTCGACGCCCAGGCCGCGGGCGGTGCCCAGCACCGCGGCCACATGCCCATGCGGCAGGCTGCGGGTGATCTCGAACGCCTCGGATAGATCGCCCACCGTCGGCAAGCCTTTGAGCACCCGCGTCAACGCTTCGACCTTGGGCGCTGGCCAGCGCGACAGGTTGGCCAGGGTGCGGTTTTTCACCTTGCCGTCCTGGCGGTAGGACTCCCGCAGCAGAATCGCCGGCGGTGACCCGCGATTCGGCACCCGCGCCACATACATGTCTACTTTATATCACATATAACCAGCCAATGTAATTTACCACTATATGACACGCCGCATCAGATTGAGGATACATGTCTACACTCAGATTCGGCTGCGGATGCAAAGCGTCTGCTCACCAACGGAAAACAAGAACCAGACCCGTCTAGCGGGGGGAACTACGGGCTAAGGATTTCGCTCCGCGGTCTGGCCGGGTTCGCTCATCGGCACATGCTTTTCCGCGCAGGCGTCGAGTACCGCGGCGGTGATGTCCTGGGTCAGCAGGGTCTGCAGGTCCTCGACGGTCACCGAGCCCTTTTTGCTGCGATGCGCAGCGGCGACCCTCGAGTCCCGCAGCCGTTCGGCGCGCTCGACGACGTTACGGGCAAACCGCCCGTTCTGCATGACGTCGACACCGTGCCTGCCGTCGGGCGCCGTGTAGTCCCGCAACCTCTGGCACGCCCTCCGCAGAGCTTCTCTGGCGGCAGGTTCGAGAACGGTGGCCCGGGGCTCGCCGTACCGGACCGCGATTTCCACCAGCTCCTCAGCGGTGTAGGACTCGAATCGCAGCTTGCGGTTGAACCGCCCCGCCAAACCCGGATTCACCGTGAGGAATTCGTCGACTTCCTGCTCGTAGCCCGCGCCGATGAAGCAGAAGTCGAACCGGTGCACCTCCAGAGCGACCAACAACTGGTTGACCGCTTCCATGCCGATCATGTCCGGGCGGCCGTCGTGATGGCGCTCCACCAGCGAGTAGAACTCGTCCATGAACAGGATGCGGCCCAGCGAGCGGTTGATCAGCTCGTTGGTCTTCGGTCCCGAGGCGCCGATGTGCTCGCCGCAAAAATCGGCGCGCTTGACTTCGATGATCTCGGGGTGACGCACAATGCCCAGGCCGGCATAGATCTTTCCCAGCGCCTCGGCGGTGGTGGTCTTACCGGTGCCCGGCGGCCCGACGAGCAGCATGTGGTTGGTGTGGTTGCTGATCGGCAGTCCCGCGGCGAGCCGCAGGGCACGAACCTCGATCTGATCCTCGAGCTCCGCAACAGCGCGTTTGACCTCGGCCAACCCGACTTGCCGTTCGAGCAGCGCACGCCCGTCGGCGAGCAGTTGCGCCCGGCGTTCCTCGTTTTCCTCTTCTCGGCGACGCTCTTCGGAAACCTCGGTGGACACGTCCCACTTGTCGGTGCGGGTGTTGATGGTTTCCTCGTCGGTGATCACCAGTTGCAGCGCAGGTTCGGCCAGCGCCTGCTTCGCCGGCTCGATGAGCGCGCCGTTGATCGTGGCCCGCGACAGCCAGATCTGTGCCTTGTCCTCCTCGCCGAGCTGGCGGTGCGCCATCCCCCGCACATACGCCAGGTCGGCCGCGATCAGGGGAAAATCGTTGGGATCGATCGCGGTGACCGCGGTGTCGGCCAACTCATGACGACGCGACTCACTGACGAGCCCGCGCCCGGCACGCAGCTCGACCCGGTCCGCCCAGTCCAACGCCACCCGGGCCTGTCCGAGGTGAGCCGCCGCGTGCGCGGCCAGCGCGTTGGTCGCCGCGGTGACGGCCGACATGATGATGGCTTGCGGCGGCAGGATAGTCGCCGCGATCGAGATGACGTCGGGCCAGCGTTGGGTGGCGAACATCAAGTACGTCCGCACATATTGCTGCCACTGGTGATTCTCCCAGGTGTCCAGCAAGGCTGAATCGTTCAGCAGCCCTTCGGCTTTCTCGTACTGCCCATCGTCGATGAGAGCGCTCGCCAGCGCCAGCCCGGCATGCGAAGCCTCCGTGACCGAGATGGACAGATACGGTCCGGCTTTGATCGGCGCGGAAAGGTGCACGCCGAGCCGGTTAGTCTCACGGTGCAGCCGCGCGCCGTAGGCGTAGAGCTCCTGCAGGCTGGACAGCGCCGCGTCTCCGGTCGCGACCCGGCCGAGCCACGCGTCGGCCATCGACGGATCGATCTCGGTGGCCTCCCGAAACCGCGCCTGCGCCGCCGCAGCGTCGGTGTCGACCAATGCCATACCCTGATCGAATCGCTTGCGGGCGGCGACTGTCGCGGTGCTGCCGGTCATCGTCTAGTCCAGGTCTAGTCCATGTCTAGTTCATGTCTAGTTCGTGGGTTCCAGCGCAAAGATTTTGGTCGTGGTCGGCTCCGCGGAAACGTAACGGTTCTCAGCACGGAACAACTCGACCTCCACGGTGTGCATCCGGCCGGCGGCGCGGACCTCCACCGTGGCCGGTCCGGTCTGGGTGATCACCACGTCGGCGGACCCCGGATGCGGCGCGCCGGGCTCACCGAGCACGATCAGGGTGTTCGGTCGCGGCGCCGGTGTCACCGAGCCGTCGACCACGCTCACGGTGGTGCCCGAGATGGGCCTAACACCGGTGCTCACCGCGATGTCCGGCATGCGAACACTGCTCCACCGCTGGGTATCTCGAGTGTGCACCGTGATTCGCTCGCCGGCCGCGGCCATCCTGACGATAATCCGCTTGGTCAACCAGTCCTGCGCCGCGATGTGCACGCGGCTGAATTCTCCAGGGTCATCGAGGGGCACCATCAGCCGGTTCCCGGCGTCCACCTTGCCCAGCAACACGCCGGAGGGCCCGATCGGGAGAACCAGTGGGCCGGTCAGGGTGCCGCGGCGCAGACCTCGCAGCGGCGGCCGGGGCAGGCACAGGCCGGCTGCGATTGCCTGCGCCTGCTCGCCCGGCAAGGTTCGCCACATCACGCTGGGCGGCGCCGTGGGCGGCTGCGCACTGCGTACGGTCACCGTGGCCGTGATCGTGTTGTCGGGCAACAACGTGATGTTCTGGGTGATCCCGTCGGCGCGCAGCGACCATGCGTGGGCCAGTTTCTCCGCGGTGATGTCCTCCGGCCGGTACCAGTAGGTCGTCAGCCAGCCCGCGTCGCTGCGCGCCGAGCGCCATCGCCGGTGGTGGCTGCCCAGCGCAGAGCGCCCGAGTCGGCGCTCCACCTCGGCGATGTCGGTGGCCGTCGCCACTTTGGCCCGGATACCCCGCTGGCGCAGCGCGGCACTGATCCGCTGGGCCGCCGCCAGCGTCGCGGTGCCGACGGATCTACGCCATTGCAGGGCCTCGGCGTTGTCGAGGGCCGCAACCCGTACAACCAGCCAGGTTTCGCGCCGCCCCGCATACGGTGGTGTGCCGATGAGCGTGTCGTACACCCGTGGGTAGTCTCCGGTGCCGCGTCGCCGGGCGCCTGTGCAGACCACGCTCAGCGACTCGATGGTCAGGCCCAGGCTCTGATGCAGCAGCGGCAACAGGTCGGCGATGTCGACGGTGTTGTCGGTGGAGGTCGACGTGGAACCGGTGAACAACGTCGGCGTGTGCGCCTTTCCCAACAACTGCACGGCGGCCACTGCCACCCCGTCCTGATACCGGATGCCGCCGCCGGAGCGGTCGTTGGCCACCGTGATCGGATCATGGAGAACGATGGGCCGTCGGCGCCGCAGCCACAGCAACAGCCACGACCACGCGGGCTGACGCCACCACGGAATGACCCCGACCATGAGCCCGATCACCAGGCCCGCCGCCGCGCCGGGGTATCCGGCGACGGTCCACCCGATCAGTCCGGCGGCCAGAACACCGACGACAGTCGTCAGCTGTGTGATGGCTGTCATCGCGCCCGCCGGGCCCGTGAGATTAGCCCCGCCACCGCGACGGCCCCCACAACGACACCGGCGAAAACCAACGCCATGGTGCGGGCCCGGCGATCCGGTGGCGCAGGCGGCGGCGCCGGAACGACGACCCGGCTCTGTGCTCCCGGTGGAAGTCGTTGTCCAGCAGGCACATTGAAGGTCAACGCGGCGACCGGGTCCACGACGCCGTAGCCGACTTGGTTGTCGACCCCGCGGGGCGGATTGTGAGCGGTCTGCAAGATCCGGTTGACGACCTGATGAGCGGAAAGATCGGGATACTTGGCGCGCACCAATGCGGCCACCCCGCTGACGTAGGCCGCCGAAAAGCTGGTACCCCAAAACGGCATGTTCTTCTGGCCCGGCCGCGCCGGCGGGTAGGCGTTGACGGGTCCGCCGGTCTGCGAGGACAAGCCCATGATCGCGACCCCGGGCGCGGCGGCGGCGACCCACGGCCCGGCAAGGCTTTTGCTGATCGGCGCGCCGGTGTTGTCGACGGCACCCACCGAGAGCACGTAATCGGAGAACCAGGACGGTGACGAGATGGTCTTGACTTGATGCCAGTCCCGCGGATCGGAGGGATCCAACGGGTCGAAGACCGGATTCTGCGCGCACTCGTCCTCGCCTTCGTTGCCGGCCGCGGCGACGATCACCGCGTCCTTGACGGTGGCGGCATACCACACTGCGGCGCCGAGGGCGCCCTGATCGAGCGGATCTGCGGCCGACATACACGACGTGACGCTGACGTTGATCACCTTGGCCCCCATGTCCGCCGCATGCACGATGGCGCTGCCCAGCGTCGCGACGGTACCCGCTTTCCGACGGGCTTGTGCGTCACCGGGCGTGGGGGTGACCGGTTCGTAGGCGCGTGAGGACTGCCGGATCGAGATCACCACGGCGTGCGGCGCCACCCCGGCCACGCCGTCGGGCGCGCCCGGCGGCGGGGGCGGCACTGCGGGATCCTCCGCCTGCTCCGGACCGGGATCTCCGGGTGCGTTAGCGGGCTCGTCGGCCGGCGGGGGCGGAGGTGGCGGCGGCAGCGGCCTGGTCTCGGTGATGGTCACCGGCGAGGGCGGCGGTGGTGGTGCGGGTGGCGGCGGTTGACCGGCGGGCGGCGGCGGCGCCGAGTACACCGGCGGCGGCCCGGCCGGCGGCGCACCGGCCGGTGCGGCCGGCATCGGGGCAGGCATCGGGGCGCCCTGCGGAGCCGCGGCGATCACCGACGCCACGACGGTGCCGTGGGCGTCGCAGTCCATCAACCCGTCCCCGCCCATGATGTAGTCACCGCCGGCGACCACCGGCAACCGCGGGTTGGGATTGACTCCGGTGTCGATCACGGCCACCGCTACCCCGTTGCCTGTCGAGTACTGCCACGCCTTGGCGACGTTGAGCATGGTGAATCCCGGCGCGGTGACGGCCACGTTGGGGTCGGCCACGGTGATCGGTCGGGCACAAACGGCGCTTTGGCGCATCGGCTGATCGGGCCCGGGCTTGCCGTTGGGCGGGACCCGGGAGGGGTCGACGGTGGGTGGCGGGAGCGACTGAGCTGCCGGGAGGTCCGTAGAAAACCCGACGAGCAGACCAGCCAGTGCCACCGCCGCCAGCCTCCGTGTAATCGCTCTCATCGCATCCGCACCCAGGTGAACAGCCCACCGATCCAGGCGGCCAAGGGCAATGCGGCGATGATCGCGACAAGTTCCAGCCACTCGACGCTCATCCTCACCAGGGGGGTGAACCTGGTGCTGGGCACCAACAGCGCCGCGGTCAAACCGGCCAGGCTGAAACCTCCCAGCACGACAGCACTCCACAGCACCGCGTCGCTTGACGCCGGCGGCTGCGACAGCGCGTATTTGACCACGCCGGCGCAGGTCGCCGCGGCGGCTCCCCCCACCAGGGCGATCGCTTGTTTCTTGTCGGCGAATGCGCGCCCGCGACTGATGAAGATCACCACGAACAGCCCGACCAGCACGGCCGCGGACCCGCTGCGATCGTGACCCGGCATCAGCGTGGCCCAGACCGCTGCGGGAAATATCAGTGCGGCGCCGACGCAGATTCCGGTCAGCACATGATTGGCACGTCGTGCCGCGGCAGCGATCTGCCGGCCTCGAGGTGTGGTGTCGCGGTTGGCCTCTTCCTCGTCCTCGGTCTCCACCGGCGCCACCGCGTCGACCGGGAGCCCACTGCTGCGGCGGAACAGGTCCCGTCCGGTAACCGACCCGAAATAGGGCGGGCGGATCCGCGCCACCCACAGCGCGATCGTCGGCGCCGTCGTCAGCAGCACCAGCAGGGCGACCAGAGTGCACATGCCAAGCCATTGCGCGGGAATCGGCCGCCACATCCGCGCGGCGGCAATCGCTCCCCCGAGTCCGCACAGTGTCACGACCGTTGCCGCCGCGTTGAGGTGTCGTCGGGTCACCACCGCGATCCCGTAGGTTAACGTCACCACCGCGAGCGCGCCGATGAACAGATGCGGTGAACCCAGGCGCCCCGGCGCAGCCGCCGCGATGCTGACCGCCAGCAGCGGCATGGCGAGCCAGGCGAATGCGGCCAGCATGTCCGCCCGGTGCGGCCACCATCGCCACACCACCCCGGCCGCGCCCGCGGCCAGCACACCGGTTGCGCCGGTGACGACGCTGGGCATCAGCGCATCGGTGGCGATGCGGTTGCGCACAGCCAGTCCCAGCACCACGGCCGAGGCCGTCGCCGCGATGGCGAGCGCGGTGTGAGCTGCCGTCTCGGCGGTGACAGGTGCGAACAGCTTTTTGCCGATTCGGGCCAGTCCGGTTGACAGCGACTCGTACTGCGGCTCGAAGGAATCGCCCTCCACCGCAGGAACCAGAACCAGCGTGGCGCCGTCTTCGACAGCGAGCTCGTCGAGAGTTTTGGTGACGTCGAGCCGAACACCGTTGGCTTTGTGCAACTCATAGCCGACACCCGGTTCGAGACCGCTCAGTCCCCGGCGCCTGAGTTCGTCGCCCAGCAGCTCGATGACGTTGTCGATGAACATCTCGACCGGCACCGACGCCGGATAGACCTGGGAGACGAGGTGTTCCCCGCAGACTACCGCGACCGCGCAGCGCGCCGGGAAAGAGACCTTCGCCATCACCGTGGCCTGTCTGCTTCCGGAATGTACTTGTCGGCCAATACCGCGGCGATTTCGAATAGGCGCAGCCGCGTTTTCTTGCTGAGTTCATGCTGGGTGTCGATAATCCCGCCCTGGGCCAGGTGGCGGTCATAGGGCATGAAACCCACCGTGGCGCCCGACTGCGCGAAGCGCTCGGTGAGATAAGACCGCGCCTCCGAGTCGTATTGGTTGCGGCTGTCGTTGAGAATCACCATGCTGCGCGACACCAGTTCGTGGTAGCCCATCGATCGGAGCAGATCGATCGCGCGGGTCACCGGCAGCGACGTGTCCGCCGTCAGGCCGGATACGAAAACCAACGTGTCGCAGGCATCCAAAACCGGCTTCATCACCGGGTGTTCCAGGTCGTCGGAGGTGTCCACCACAATGACGGTGTGCGTTCGTCGCAGCCGCGACAGCACTCCGGTGAACATCGACGGCACCAGCGGCCTCGGCTGATCCGACGCCCGGTTGCCGGCTAAAACGTCTAATCCTAAAGTGTTTTGGCCCAGGTGCTCCCTGATGTCGGCGTAGCCCTGGACGTCGGTGTCGTTGAGGACTGCGGAATAGTCGCCGGGCGGGGTCTCGTCGATTCGCCCGGCCAGCGTTCCGAAACCGGGGGCCGCGTCGATGGCCACCACGTTGTCGGGTCGGCACTCCCGAAACACCGCGCCGATGCAAGCGGTCATGGTGGTCTTACCGACCCCGCCCTTGCCGGAGACCACCCCGATGACGTACTGCTTGCGGATGTGGCGACGAATTCGGCCCTGCAATTCGCGGTAGTGCCGTTCGGCCGGCGACTCGCCCAGGTTTATGGTGCGCAACGACAGACTGTAGACGAACTTCCGCCAGCCCGAACCCGGCGGGATTTTGCGGGGCGCTACCAGGTCGGAAATGCGCAGTGTTTCCGATACGGACTCTTGTTGCTGCCGCGAAACGGCCGGTTCCCCCCGGGGTGGCCTACCCAGTTCCGCCGAATTCGGTTCCGCCTGCCACGGATTTGTCACAATGCCGCTGCTAACACTTGTGAGAGGACCTCAACTCACACCACCTTTCGGTATGAATACCATTCTTTTTCCGCCGGCAGGCGCCGCATCATCTGGTTGATCGCCGAGGCGATATTGGTTGTGGTGCCGGGCGCGAGGATCAGCCATCGCTTGCCTGCGGTGGACACGTGCTCGGCCACCAACCGCCCACCGGGGGTGTCGATGATCGTTACCGCGGTCTGCTCGACGTGCGTCCGGGTGGGCCCGGCGGTAGCGACTCCGGACTGGGTCGCCACGATGGACGCCCGGGCCGAACGGGCGGAATCCGCGGCCATTGCCAGCACCTGCCGTTGATCGGGGTCGAGTCGCTGACTTGCCAGGAAACTGTGCAGCGCCTCCTGACTTGCGCCCACAGCCGCGAGCGCATCGGCGTCCACCGTGACCGGCCGCAGCGGGGCGGGGGTGTTGGAACCGCACAATCGCTCGATCTGGGCGCCGATCACGGCATTGGCCGCACCCTCCGCGCTCGACGTTCCGGCGCCGCTGATGCGGACCAGGTCTTCCGAGCGTTCCATGACGACCCACCACTGGGCGAATCGCGCCAGCAGCGCCCGGGTAGGTGTGTGCCCGTGATCGGGGGTGAGCACGTGGATCACCAACCCGACGTCTCGGCGCGCGAGCACGGTCAGCCACTCGACGATCGTGGTGTTCACCGTGTCCGACTCGTCGAGAACGCCGGCCGAGCGCAACTCGGCCGCGACCGGGTGGGCCAGCGCCATGTGCGGAGTCTCGACGCTGGGCAACACCGATCGCAAGCCCAACTCCGGGGCGAGCACTTCGATGCCGGTGAGCACCTGAAGCACCCACAGGCCGTCGACGCTGGTGGTTAGCACAGCGCGCTCTTCTACCGCATTTCGCCTGAAAGCCGCTGGGGCACACTGGCTTTGTGCGCCCCAGCGTGGCCGGACAGGTTGTTAGGTGGCAAGCGAAGCGTCTAACGCCAGCGCGTCGTGGGTGATCGAGTTCAAGACATTGCCGTGCACACCGACGGTCTCGGCCAGATGTTGCAACGGCTGCTCGATCCGCAGCATCGCTTCTTGGTATGACGCGTGGTACTTGCCGCCCATATGACTGGCCAGAAGCGCATTGATGTTCACCAGGTCGGCCTGGCACTGGGCCAGCGCCGCCGAGGCCGAGCCGAGAGTGCCGGTCGCGCTCTCGATCGCGCCGGGCATGTAGGTGATGATCGATGGATCCATGACTGTGATTTCCTATCTCGTCAAGTCTTGTCGAGCTGATGGTGGGTACTGCGCGAGCCCGCGCGTGATCAGAGCGGGCTGATCGACTGAAGTTGGCTCGTTGCGTCGGCGTCGTGCTGCGCAAACTGCGCCACCGAAACACCCAGCTTGTGCGCCAGGTTGGTGCAACCGTTGATGACCTTCATGAGGTCTGTGTTGATTTCGACGGCTTTTTGTTGTGACACAACGGCGGCCGCGCCGCTGTGGGCTCCCGACATGACGACCTCCTCGACCGCCGCCAGACCTTGGTTGGCAGCGACCGTTGCGTGCTCCATGAGCGACTCGATTTGCGCCTTCACCTGGAGCGCCAATTCCTGCGGGATACGTGGAAACGCTGCTGACGGCTCGGCCATGTACTTCTCCTTACATTGCGCCTCCCCCGTGGCGGGGCATGACCGAGAGTGTAGGCGTTATCCGGTGGCTGTCACTTCGCCTTTGCTGAGAGTATTCAGCGGCAGGATTACCAGCTGTCCCAATGGCCTCGGCTGCCTCAGGCTGCCCTGATCGTCGCCGTTTTGGGGGTCGCTGTTAGGAGTCCGTCGGCTCAGGATCGCGCTCACCGGTGTCGACAACGATGCGCGCGTGCGGGACGTCGTCCTCCTTGCCGGGATCGGCGTTCGCTTTGGCCAGCATCCCCGCCGGCGCGACCGGCATGGGCGCCCCGCCGACTGTTCGGGTCGTCGGACCGCGCAGCTCCGCCGCGTTGAGTACCCCGGCGCGACCGGCCGGCCGGCCACCCGGCTCCGCGGCAAAGGTGCTGGTCGGCTGGGTGAAGCTGGTCAGCCCCGCGCCGCTGTAGCCGAGGCCCGGGGCGCCGGCACCGGTGGCGGCGGCGTTGAGGGCGCCGGTGGCCGCGCCGCCGGTGCCCAGCGGTGCGGCAACAGACTCCATCCCGGCTGCCGCCGGCGCCTGCGACTGCAGGAACATGCCCATCAGGGTTTGCGCCGGGCCGGCCACACTCGAAAGCCCCTGCGCTGGGACATTGGCGGCGCCCTTGAGCGGCTCGCTCAGGCCCGAGACCAGCTGCGGCCCCTGCTGCAGCAGGGAACCAAGCTGGCCGGTCACGTCGGCCGGCGCCGACGACGCCGCCTGGACCCCCGCTGCCGGTGCCTGGACGGCGTCGGTCGCGCCGGCGTTCGCCGCCGATTGTGCGACGCTCCCGGCGGCGGCCGCCGGAGCCACCGGCGACGCGCCGACGACTGTGGGCGGCGGCGGCACGCTCGCCGCGGCGGCTATCGAGCCCAGGGTGGAGGCGTACAGCACGCCGACGCTGGAGTTCTGGGGCCAGTACTCGCCGAAGTACTGGAGGTCTTGCGCAATGATGCCCGGGGTGTTCTGGCCGAACCAGTTGGTGGCGTTCAAGAGCCCCCACAAAGCCCGGTTCGCCTCGCAGGCCACCGAGGGGATGACCGACGGCGCCGCCATCGTATAGGCGTCGGCGGCGGCTTGCGCAAGCAGCACGTGTTTTGCGCAGTGGGCCGCCAGCGGCTCCAATCCACCGAGGTTCAGAGCAGCCCCCTTGGCGGCGTTGGCGGCACCGGCGAGCCCCATCCACTGCGCACTGGTGGCCGCGATGTTGGCGGCCGATGCCGACGCCGACATCTGGTGGCCGGCCGCCTCGGTGGCCATCACGCCGGCATAGGCGACGACCGACCCCGGGCCCGGGCCGCCCTCGAAGATCAGCGCAACGATCTCCGGCGGCGCGGCGATCCACCGTGGGTCGAGAACCATGCCCGGGTGGTCAGAAGGTGAATTTGGCGGCGCTGAGCAGCTCGTTGAGCACGTAACTGACCGCCGCCAGATTTTGTCCGCCGGCGTATCCGAACCGCTGCCCGACGTGTTCGGCGGCCACGCCCAGGTAGGCGGCGCCAGCCGCGGCCATCGCCGTCGCGAACGCCTCGTCGTCGGCAGATGCCGCCATCGGTACCACCCCGGTGAGGGCGGCCGCCCCCGCCGCCGTGGTCGCCGCCATTTCCCCACTGATCACCGCTTCCGTCAACGCCGAAACGTTGACGGCCGCCGGACTGACATCGAGTATCGACACGTCGCCTCCCCAGGTCTGGTCCGCAGCATCGCCCTGCGAAGTTCCCTGAGTCTACGGTGCCGCCGGGCTGCCCGTCGACACTCTGCGCCACGGCGCGGGCGGGCTCTGTCGCCGCCGGGCCGCGCTCGCTAATGTCGATACCCAGACGATGGAGGTTTTCATGGCCGGACAGATCCCCCTGGTCGACTATCTGGTGCTCGACGACGGCGAACCGCACCTGGTCGCACAGGAATGCACCCACTGCGGAGCCCGGTTCTTCGGCCGTCGCAACGGGTGCGCGCGGTGCTTCGCCACCGAGTTCAGGACCGTTCCGATCGCTACCGAGGGCACGGTGCGGGCGTTTACGATCGTCACCGTCGCCGCACCGGGAATCCCCACCCCGTTCGTTGCCGGCGTGGTCGACTGCGATGGCACCCAGGTCCGCGCCAACCTCATCAATGTCGAGCCCGACCCCGAGCACGTGCACGACGGGATGAAGGTGCGGCTGGCCACCTACCCGATCGGCACCGACTCCGCGGGTACCGAAGCGATCGGTTTCGGCTTCGAGCCCGCCGAATGACCCACCGCCAACCTTTCCGCACGCACAAGGAGCAGAGACGATGAGTGCCAGCGACGAGATTTGGATCCTGGGTATCACGATGACCAAGTTCGGTAAGCACCCCGACCGTGACACCGTCGACCTGGCGGCCGAGGCGGCGACGGGGGCGCTCGCCGACGCCGGTCTGACGATGGCCGATATCGGGGTGTTGGCGGCCGGCAACCTGATGAACGCCAATGCGGGCCTTGGTCAGCAGCTGCAGAAACAGATCGGCCAGACCGGTATCCCGGTCTACAACGTGGCCAACGCCTGCGCGACCGGGGCGACCGCTTTGCGCACCGCGATCATGGCCGTAAAAGCCGGCGAGGTCGACTACGGCATGGCCGTCGGCGTGGAGAAGTTGTCCGGCGCCGGGCTGCTCGGCGGCGGTGGCCAGAAGAAGCCCGACGCCGACGTGTGGACCCCGGCGGGCCGCTACGGCGCGGTCGCCCCGATTGACGGGCGCATCGGCACCGAAACCATGCCCGGCGTGTTCGCCCAGATCGGCACCGAGTACGGCCACAAATACGGCGGCACCAGCTTCGAGCTGTTCGCCCGGATCAGCGAGAAAAACCACGCCCACTCGACGCTGAACCCGCTGGCCGCCTACCAGAAGCGCTTCACGTTGGAGCAGATCATGAGCGACGTCATGATCGCCTATCCCAACACTCGGCCGATGTGTTCGGCCAACTGCGACGGCGCAGCCGCGGCGATCGTGTGCAACGGCCAGACACTGAAGTCGCTGTCGGCTGGGCAGCGCCGTCGTGCGGTGAAGGTGTCGGCGTCGGTGTTGACCACCGACCCCTACGAAGAGGGCTGTCAGGTGCTGCCCAACGTCAACACGTTGACCCGTAACGCCGCCGCAACTGCCTACGAGCAAGCCGGCGTCGGCCCGGGCGACCTCGATCTGGTTGAGCTGCACGATTGCTTCGCCACCGCCGAACTGGTGCACTACGACAACCTGATGCTGTGCGAGGAGGGCGGTGCCGCCGATTTCTTCAACTCCGGCGCAACCTGGCGCGACGGCTCCACCCCGGTCAACGTATCGGGCGGGCTGCAGTCCA
This sequence comes from Mycobacterium sp., assembly GCF_008709575.1. Lineage (GTDB taxonomy): Bacteria > Actinomycetota > Actinomycetes > Mycobacteriales > Mycobacteriaceae > Mycobacterium. The sequence continues at coordinate 11,278 of NZ_VYIK01000004.1, read as the reverse complement.
AGGGCCACCCGATTGCGGCCACCGGCATCGCCAACATCTGGGAGATCTGCCATCATCTGCGCGGCGAAGCCGGCGACCGCCAGATCGACAACGCCAAGGTGGGGCTGGCCCACGTGATCGGCCTGGGCTCCGCCTGCGGCGTGCACATCCTGGAGAAGTCGGCGGCCTAGCTTCCACCGGCATTGCCACCGCCTGTGCGCGACACACCGGGGCGAGCGAAGGACATCGCTCAGTGGAGCGTTCCGACGCGGCGGCAAGCTAGAAATTCAGCCCGGAGAACATGACCCGGCCGGGATCGTACTTCTGCCGAGTGGCACTGAGCCGCGGTAGATTCGGGCCGAAGTAGCGCGCCGGCGGCTGAGCTGCCTCGACATAGTTCACATAGCCGCCGACCGAGTACGGCCGCACCGCTTGGTGTGCCGCGGTGAGCCAGCCGGTCGCTGCCGACGGGTCGCCCGATGTCTCGACGTACCACTGCACCAGCGCGGACTGCCGGCGCCACGGAAAGGCCGTCGCCCCCGGTGCCACACTGGCGAGGGCGCCGTCGAGTGCGTGCATGATCGCCAACATGCGGCCCGCCCCGCGCGGGAAGGCATCGACCGCCGCCGCAATCCCGTTAGCGGCGCCGTCGTTGATAACAGGGAGGACATCGGACCCGCCGACGTATCCCAAAGGTGCCGGGTTCAGATTACCGACGGCCAGATACTTCACCAGTTCCATCCGGTTGAACGTGTAGTTCTCGGTCCCGGTGGGCGCCATCCCCACGGCCGACACGATGGCGCGCTGGGCGTTGCCGCCCGACCCGACCGGGCACGTCGCCAGAATCCGGCAATGGGTACCCATCGCGTCAACGGTGGCGTCCGCGAGTGCCCAGCTGCTGCGGTCGGCGGTGCGCAGCCAATTTTGCCAACCGAGCAAGACCGCAGCGAACGACTGCGGCGGAAAATTCAGATTGACGACGTCGACGTCCCCGACCGGAAACGTCGCAAAAGTCAGCGCGGTGGTCACCCCGAAGTTGCCGCCGCCACCACCCCGCAATCCCCAGAACAGGTCGGGGTTGCTGGTGGCCGAGGCGGTGACCGCCTGGCCACCGGGCAGCACCACCGACGCCGACGTCAATTGATCACAGAGCAGACCGGCGTGCCGTGAATCGGCGCCCAGCCCACCTCCCAACGCATGCCCCGCCACGCCCACCGAGGGGCAGGTACCTGTCGGCACACCCCGCCCGGCCGCGGCCAGCGCATCGTGGATCGCATACAACCCGGTCGCGGGCGCCACCGTCACCTGACCGGTGGGGGCGTGGTAACTGATTCCTCCCGGCAGCTGCCGCAGATCAAGCACCATGGTGCCGTCTGCCGTGGACGCCCCTACATAGGAATGCCCGCCGCCGCGCGGCGCTACCTTCAGGTTGTGAGCAGCCGCGAAGGCCATCGCCTTTTGCACGTCCGCCAGCGACGTCGGTGTGACGACCGCCGCCGGCGTCGATCCGTTGTAGTTGGTGTTGAAAACCTGTTTCGCGCTGGCAAATTGGGGACCGTCGTCGGGCCGTAGCACTTGCCCGCCGATCGCACCGGAAAGGCCTTCCCAACCGGAGCTGCCCGGATCGGCGCCGGCCCGACCTGATCCGAAAACCGCTCCGGCGGCTAATGCTCCGGCGGCACGCAAAAACGTCTGGCGTGAGATCTCATGCGCCACCATCGAGCTTCCGCAATTCAGTCATGTCCCGCATTGTTAACCACGCGGGCACATAACCCGCTGTTGCGCTTGACGTGTCGCGAGACAGCCGAAAATGTGTCCCAACCTTTACCGGATCCGGCAGAACCTGTTGCGCGAAATTGTCCCGATCTGAATATCCGGGCTCAGGCCTTCGTCGACAACGGCAGAGTGAGCTGGAAGCAGGCGCCGTCGCGGTGCGGAAGGCAGACCAGGTCGCCGTCGTGGGCTCGAGCCAGCGCCCGCGCGATGGACAGCCCGAGCCCGGCCCCGCCATGATCCGCGTCGCGGGCGGCATCGAGGCGCACCAGGCGGTCAAAGATGCGTTCCCGCTCGGTTTCCGGGATGCCGGGGCCTGAGTCGGTTACAGTCACGGTGGCGCGATCGGCAGACTGATCGTGGTCGGTACGGCCCACGTCGATGACGATTCTCCCGGCTGGGGGAGTGTGCCGACGGGCGTTGTCGACCAGATTGGACAGGATTTGGGCGATCCGGTTGGGGTCGGCGCGGACAGTCATAGCGGGTTCGCCGGTGCGGATCACCGTCAGGTCCGGGGACAGCATTGCCGCACGCTCGCATTCGGCGTCGGCAAGCGCGGCCAGGTCTGTCTCGGCAACGTCGAGTGTCACGCCGGCGTCGATGCGCGTCAGGTCGAGCATGTCGGCGACGAGTCGGCTGGCGCGGCGCGACTCGGCCAATAACAACTCTGCGCGGCGGTATTGGCCGGCCGCCCGCGGGTCATCGCCGTGTTGGGCGGCGGCGGTGTGCAGTTGTTCGGCGGCAGCCCGGATACCGGCGATCGGTGTGCGTAATTCGTGGGCGACGTCGGCGAGGAATTGCCGGGTGGTGGCCTCGGCGCGGCGGGCGGTCTCGGCGGAGTGCTGGGCACGTCGCTCGGAGGTTTCCAGAGCATCGAGCATGCCATCGAAAGCCGCGGCAGCGCGGCCGAGTTCGGTGTCAGTGCGGTCGGGGTGCAGGCGTTGACCGCGGTCACCGCCGGTGATGGTTCGGGCCAGCGCGGTCAGCCGATCGAGGGGATGCAGCGCTGCGCGGGTGACCAGGCTCAACAACACACCTGCCGCGGCGAGGGTGATCAGCCCGGCGGCAATCATGGTTTCCCGTAGCCGCCGGATCAGCGCCGCGGTCGCCGTGGTGTCCGCCACCAGGATCACCCGCCCGCCGGTTCGCAACGGGTGCACGATCACCGACGCGGTGGCGTCTGGCGGCGGCCTCTTCGGAGGCGGTGGAGGAGGTGGCGGCCCCCAGCCCGGCGGCGGCGGCCCCCAGCCCGGCGGGGGCGGCGGCGGCCCCCAGCCCGGCGCAGGCGGCCACCAACCCGGGGATGCTTGGTTCCACGGCGGCGGGGCAGGCGGCGGGACTGGCGGCGGTGGGGGTGGGGGAACGGTTGGCCCGGTTACCGCGTCCGCGCGGATGGCGCGATCACCGAAGGTGCTGCCGTCCGGGGCGACGAGCAGAGCCCGGATGCCGCCGCCACCCAACTGAGCGACGAGTTGATCGGGTGGAGTGTTGACGGCGGCGAGTGCGTCAGCGCGAGATGCGGTCGCCATGAGTCGGTCGTGCACGTTGCGGCGGGTTTGCACGCCCAGCAGCGTGTCGATGCTGACGCCGAGCAGCAGCAACAACACGGCCAACGCGGCCAGCGCCATCAGGGTCACCCGCCGGCGCAGCGACGGTGCAGGAGTTGTCGGACGCGCGACGCCGCGGTCGGTGGTCACGACCGGAGGGGTTGCAGGCGGTAGCCGATACCGCGCACCGTGTGCAGGATGCGCGGGCCGTGCGCTTCCAGTTTGCGGCGCAACGCGCTGACATAGACATGCACCAAATTGGCGTCGTATGCGTCGTATCCCCACACGGTGACCAGAATCTGGCTGGTGCTGACGATTCGGCCGCGCTGCTCGGCCAGAAAGCTGAGCAACCTCAATTCGGTGGCAGTCAGGTCCAGTCGGCATCCGGCCCGGCTGGCGACTCCGGCGTCCAGATCCAAGGTCACATCGCCATACTGCAGAATCGCCGGGAGCCGACCGCGGCGGCGCAACACCGCCCCGACGCGGGAGACCAGCTCAGCCAATTCGAACGGTTTGACCACGTAGTCGTCTGCGCCGCTGTCGAGCCCGCGTAACCGGTCGGGCAGCCCGTCTCGGGCGGTGAGCAAGACTATCCCGGCCTCGCCCCAGTCGCGAACCACGTCGATCAACATGAAGCCGTCACGTCCGGGCATCATGACATCGAGCACCACCAGGTCGGGCCGAAATCCCTCGAGGACATCTTCCAGGCCGGCCCCGCTAGGACGTGTCGCGGTGACATACCCGGCGTTGGCCAACGCTTCGCTGACCATCTCACGGATCGTCTGGGAATCCTCGACCACGAGAACCCGCGCAGCGCTGGGCTGCCTTGCCCGCTCGCGCGGGCCCCGGGGCGGATTCTGCGGCCGATCGGTCATGGTTTCATTGTCGGCGCCGACCGGTCAGGTTTCTGAAACCAACCTGAAGATAGCGCCCCGCTGTGCCCGGTCTTCAGGTTGATTTCACAGTCCGTTCCTAGCGTTGCAGCCATAGCCCAGGTCTCCTATCGCGAAGGAATCATGGCCGACGACCTATCGGTTCGGAGCGCTTCCGATCCGCCCAGCGGTGAACCTCGACGCCCGGTTGTCGAGCCGATAACGAGCATGGGCGCCCGGGCACCGTCGGTCGTTGCTCGCCATCCGGTCGCCGCCACCGTGGGCGCCGGCGCCATCGGGCTGCTGATCGGCGTCATCGCTGCCGGCGGCCTGGTCCGTTTATTCGCCCCTCCGCCGCCGGGCGGCTGGGGTATCGCGCCGGCTCTACCGGGCGTGTGGTCCAACGCGCCACCGCCGGGATGGGTTCAGCCGCCACCACCGCCGCCACCACCGCCGCGGTGCCATCCTCCGCCGCCGCCGTGGGCGTGGGGGCCGCCTCCGAGTGGACCAGCGCTCGCGCCGCAACCGGTGACACCCGCCCCCGGTTGGCCCCGGCCCGCCGCGCCGCCGAGCCCGACCCACGGACCCTAACCCGTCGTGCAAAGGACGTATTCCTCATGTTGGTCATGCAGATACTGGCCCGCGCGGCGATCGCAACCGGTGTCGGGTTGACGCTGGTCGGGGTCGCAGTCGCGCACGCTGATCCGCAGGCTCCGCCGCCGGCGCCCGGGCAAGTCCTCGCGCCACCGCCGGGCTGGGGCCCACCCCCACCACCACCGGGCTGGGGCCCACCCCCACCACCACCACCACCACCGGGCTGGGGCCCACCCCCACCACCCTGAGGTGTTGCATCCCAGTCATTCAGGAGCTATCGCCGAGACCGTCCCGATTGCCGATGGGAGGACTGATCATGGTGACTTTGTTGCTGTTGATCGCGGTTGCCGCGCTGGGGTATTGGGCCGGCGTGCATAGCACAACCGGGCACCGGCCTGGTGCCGGTCGCGGTGGCGGAGTCAGCGGTCCCGCTGGTGTGCCTGGCTCCACCGGGGCGAGTCCCTGGCTGCTGACCACCGCGGCAATCGTGGGGCTCATTGTGCTGCTGGGCATGCTCGTCGGTGCACCGGCCTTGCTCGTCGGCCTGATCACCGGACCTGGGTTTTTCGCGGGCCCTGGCGGGCCGTTCGGGCCTTAGGGCCGCGAGGCGCCGACGCTGTAACTTCACCGGGAAAGGACGGTCAACGCAGCCTTGATCGGGATCAGCACACGAGCCGACCAGTTCCTATGCGGTCACCACAGGGTCTGGTACCCGGTGATGGCGTGATTTCCCATGTCACAGCCCACTGAGGGTCTTCCACGCCGCACGGCGCACGCACTGGATCTGCTGAACTTTTCGTTGGGCGGCGTTCGCGAAGGATTAGGACCATACCTGTCGATTTACCTTCTGCTGAAACATCATTGGGATCAGGCCTCAATCGGGTTCGTGTTGATGGTGTTCACCGCTGTGGGCGTGCTCGCGCAAACCCCGATCGGTGCACTGGTCGATAGAACCACGGCGAAACGAGCACTCGTGATCACCGGCGCGGCAGCGATCACTCTCGCGGCCGCGGCAATGCCGCTGTTTCCCGACATCTATACGACTTCATTGCTGCAGGCGGTTGTCGGGATCGCCTGTGCTATTTTCACTCCCACACTGGCGGCGATCACACTGGGCGTTGTCGGCCTCCGGTGTTTCGCTCGACGTATCGGGCGCAACGAGTCGTTCAACCATGCCGGCAACGCGTCGTCGGCCGCGGTGGCCGGCGCTTTGGCCTACTTCCTCGGACCGGTGGTGGTGTTTTGGCTCTTAGCCGGGGTGTCCGCGCTCAGCATCATCGCCACGCTGCGAATCCCGCCCAGCGCGATCGACCACGACGTGGCGCGCGGCCTGCATCGGGCATCCGCAGGCCAGCACCGGCAGCCGTCTCGTTTCGCGGTGCTCCTGCAGGATCGAAGGTTGATGGTCTTCGCGGCGGCGATCGTGGTGTTTCACTTCGCCAACGCCGCCATGTTGCCCTTGGTTGGCCAGGAGTTGGGGTTGTTGAACAAACAGGCCGGGACCACGCTGATGGCGATATGCATCGTCGCCGGGCAGACCGTGATGGTGCCGGTAGCCTATGTCACCGGCGCCAGGGCCGACATCTGGGGACGCAAACCCATCTTCCTGACAGCCTTCGCGATCCTGACCTGCCGGGGGTTTCTGTACCCCGTGTCGGACAACACCTTTTGGCTGGTCGGCGTGCAACTCCTCGACGGCGTGGGAGCCGGCATTTTCGGGGCCTTGTTTCCGCTGGTCGTCTCCGACCTCACGCACGGAACCGGCCGCTACAACGTCAGCCTCGGCGCCATCATCACCGCATGGGGTCTTGGCGCCTCACTGTCGAACGTGGTCGCGGGCGCGATCGTGGTCGCCTTTGGTTATCACGCGGCGTTCATGTCACTGGGTGCGATCGCGGGCGCGGGCTTTGTTCTCTACCTGATCGCCATGCCGGAAACGGGTGGGATCACCAAGCCACCAGCCGCCGCTGACCTCGATCGTCGTCAGCACCCGGACACGCTGCACCGATAACGTCCCCTCACCGCTTGCATCACGATACTAGTAGATATATCGTTCACTATCGCAAGAGCGTCAACGATAGTCCTGCGTGGAAGCGAGCGACGACCGTGAGCGAACCCCAGCGCCCACTTGCGCACGAAATCCGGAAGATCTCATCGTGGCACTGAAAGTCGCTGCAATCAAAAACTTTTCGAATTGACCGCGATGAGTGCACCGCCGCGTCGACCACCAGAGCAGGCGAGAAAAGAGCAGCCACGTGCTTACCCGAGAGTGTCCAACGCCGCGGGCCCGTGATCGCGCCGCACTGCTCGCGGTGAATTTTTTCATGGCCGACGTGCACGCCGGCTTCGGCCCGTTTTTGGGGGTGCTGCTCGCCGGCCGCGGCTGGGCCACCGGGGCGATCGGCACCGTCACCGCCCTCGGTGCCATCGCCGCACTGATAGCGACCACTCCGGCGGGTGCGTGGATCGATGCGACCACCCGTAAGCGGGCCACCGTCGTCGTGGCCGGCGCGCTGGCCGTCGCCGCTTCCGGTCTGATCCTGCTGTCACGACAATTCTGGGTCGTCGCCGCCGCACAGGCGGCCAGCGCCGTCGCCGGCGCGGCGCTCGGCCCCGCGGTGATCGGCATCACCCTGGGTGTGGTCCGCCAAGCCGGGTTCACCGCACAAAACGGCCGCAACCAGGCCTACAACCATGCCGGCAACATGGCCGGGTCCGCCCTGTCCGGCCTGCTGGGCTGGCGCTTCGGATTCGCGGCAGTGTTCTGGCTGGCCGCCGTATTCGCGGTGATCACCGTTATTTCGGTGCTCATGATCCCGGCCCGCCGCATCGACCACGAAGCGGCCCGCGGCGCCACCGACCACCAGGGTCGCGGCAAAGGACTGCGGCTGCTGGTTGCCTCACCGCCACTGCTGGCGCTAGCCGGCGCTGTCACCCTGTTTCACCTCGGCAACGCCGCGATGCTGCCGTTGTACGGTCTGGCCGTAGTCGCCACCCACGCCAACCCGTTTGTCACCGTGGCCGGCACCGTGGTCATTGCCCAAGCCGTGATGATCGGTGCCGCGCTGAGCGCCATGCGCATCGCCGAAACCCGCGGCTACTGGCTGGCTATCGCCGTCGCTTTCACCGCACTGCCCATCCGCGGGCTCGTCGCCGCCGGGGTCGTCACCACCTGGGGAATCGTGCCCGTGCAGATTCTCGACGGCATCGGGGCCGGCATCCTCTCGGTGGCCGTCCCCGGCCTGGTGGCCCGGATGCTCGACGGCACCGGCCACATCAACGTCGGTCAGGGGGCAGTGTTGACCGCCCAGGGCATCGGGGCCGCGATAAGCCCGGTGTTGGGGGGATACCTCGCCCAAGAATTCGGCTACCGGACAGCGTTCGCGGTGCTCGGTGCACTGTCGGCGGCAGCGCTGATCATCTGGGTTACACATCGCTCGATGCTGCAACCCGCCGACAAGGCCTGCGGCCACGGTGTGACCGGCACGGACCGGGAAACGGGCCTGGCGCCCTCACCCATCGAGTAGCAGCGGCGCTGTCGTGGACGCAGTCGAGGCCGAGACGTGGTCCGTTGCCGGATTGGTGGCGGTGTTGGCGTGGGCGGCGATTCGCCCTTTCGGGTGGCCTGAGGCCGTCGTTGCCGTGCCTGTTGCCTCGATTTTGGTTGGGGTCGGGGCGATCTCGTTGACTGACGCGCGCCGTGAGCTGATCGAGCTGGCGCCGGTCGTCGGATTTTTGGCTGCGGTCCTGATGCTGGCTCAGCTGTGCGCTCATGAGGGCCTTTTCACCTGGTGCGGAAGGGCGATGGCGCACCTGGCGCGGGGTCGGCCGAATCGACTGCTCGCTTCGGTGTTCGTGGTGGCCTCGCTGGTCACCGCGGTGTTCAGTCTCGACGCCACCGTCGTGCTGCTCACACCGGTTGTGTTCGCCACCACCGCGCGCCTGGCAGCCCGCGCCCGTCCTCACATCTACGCCTGCACCCATCTGTCCAACACCGGATCGCTGCTGTTGCCGGTGTCGAACCTGACCAACCTGTTGGCCTTTCACGCCAGCGGTTTAAGTTTCCTGCGGTTCGCGGGTTTGATGGCGCTGCCCTGGCTGGTGGCCATCGTCACCGAATTTGCGGTGTTTCGGTCCTTCTTCCGCAGCGATCTCGCCGCCACGACGACGACTCCGCCGGAGCCTCACCCGCCCAGCGCTCCGCCGTGGTTTGCCGTCGCTACCCTGGCCGCCACCTTGACCGGGTTTGCCGTCACCTCGGCAGTCGGTGTCAACCCGGCGTGGGCGGCGGCCTTAGGAGCGCTGGTCCTGACCGCAGCCGGTGCCCGGCGTCGGCGGCTATCCCTCACCACCATCGTCAGCGCCGCCGACCCGGCGTTTTTGGTGTTCGTGCTCGCTTTGGCGGTCGCGGTACGCGCGGTGATCGACAACGGCCTCGGAAGCGCACTCGGCGGCTGGTTGCCCAACGCCACCGGACTGACCGGGTTGCTCGGCATCGCCGCAGTGGCCGCACTGGCCGCGAACCTGATCAACAACTTGCCCGCGGTGCTGGTGTTGCTTCCCCTGACTGCGGCCGGCGGTCCCGCGACAGTGCTCGCGGTGCTCATCGGGGTCAACATCGGCCCGAACCTCACCTACACCGGCTCGCTCGCCACGATGCTGTGGCGACGCATCCTGCGCCAACACGACCACGCCACCAGCCTGACCGAATTCACCACGCTCGGCGCCCTGACCACGCCGGCGGCGATCGTTACGGCGCTGGTGGCATTATGGGCATCGCTGCACCTGCTCGGAGGCTGATGCGCCATGACGGTGATCGCCTGGATCGTCGAAACCACCTGGCCCGCCTGTGTCGATGCCACCCGTACCTATACTCCGGCCGGCGCGGAGATCGTCCTGGTTCACGTCACCGACCCCGATGCCGCCGGGCTCGCTCACAGCGCCTACGCCGGGCTACTCGGCCGCGGCCATCCCCACCGCGACCCAGGCACCCGGGTCGCAGCTCTCGCCAACGCTGCCGCGCACGAACTGCTCGCCGCCGCTGCTGCCCGGCTGGAGCGCCCCTGCATCACCCGTGCGTGCACCGGACAAGCCGAGACCGAGGTCCTCGCCGCCGCCGAGAACGCCGAACTCCTGGTCCTGGCGCGCGACGGCGAACTCGACCGGCCCGGCCCCGAAAGCATCGGTCCGACCACCAGATACCTCATCGACCATGCTCTATGCCCTGTCCTGGTAGCCTGGCCGGGATCTGTCCAGAGCGGGGCCGCTCCTCGGTAGCCAGGCCCGACGGTTCAGGTTCGTCCCTGAGGTGAGGGCTGCTTTACGGGTTCGACGGGGGGCAGGGTCACGAAGGGGACGTCGGACATGCGGGCGTTGGTGTCCGAATCAAGCGCGTAGCCCTGACGATCGACGACGTTCGTGACGCCCTGCTCGTTCCACACCAAGTAGGTCTGCTGCGCGGGCTCACCGCCGGGAATGAGATGGTCTCGCACCGCGCTGCCGATCTTGCGCAGTTTGGCGTCCAATTGCTTTCGCTCTGCCGCGATGCGCTCGCGGTGCCCGCCGAGCAGCAGGCTCGCAGTCGAGGAGTTGGCATCACCTGGATGCATGGTCGCGTTGACTGTCGCGACTATCCCGGTGATGCGTTCCTTGGCATCTCGAATTGCCCGCGAGGCCTCTATGAGGGCCCGTTCTACCGTCTCGGTCGAGACACCCATGTCGTCGGGGATCGTGACCCCCAGAAGCCCGCCCGCGTGCCGGACCAATTCATCGGCAGCCCAGCGCGCGTTCTTCAATGCGGCCGGCAGTTGCCAGGTCGGGAAGCCGGCCTCGGCGTTGTCAACAGCCAGCATCTCCTCGAGGAGTTGGCAGCTGTCTCCCTGGGGCCAATTGGGTCCGACGACCTGGTAGGGATCATCGGGTGGCCCTGGTGCGCGCATTAATGCACTGTCGGATCCCGGACACTCGTCGGTGTGGGTGCTTGAAGTGCTGGCAGGGCGTGGTGGTGGTGCGGAAACTGTTGCTGCCGTCTCGTTATGGTGGCTTGCCGACACGACCGCGAGGGTCAGAGCCACCGAAACCACCGCGACAGCGGCGCCCACTATCACGTCCCGGACAACCGACGATCCCTGCGCGGCACCGACTGCAGCCGCATTCTGCTCAGTAAACGACATCGGCTTCTCCTTAAGTCATGCAGAACGAAGTCGGCGACTTCAGAGCACGTACACGGACGCCCAGGGCATACCGGTGAAAAATGAAGCTAGTAAAGCTGATTCAGAAACCGGACACGGTGCCCGGGCCGGGTCGAAACGAAATGGTCGCTGCCCTCGGATAACAACTGTCATCAGGACTCATCTCGCTCTCACCTCCTCACGGCCAGGGGCACTCGGGATCCCGACGGATCGGCCAATGCTACGACTATACCCCTTGAGCCGTTCGGGGTTCGGCACCTCGACGTGCCTAATGAGAACTAGCGGGTCAGTCATCGGGCAGACTCGCTACCGGTAGCGGCCG
>NZ_VYIK01000049.1:5850-30516 GCF_008709575.1 Mycobacterium sp. | reverse complement strand
CTGGCGCAGCAGATCCAGCGGGTGGAACCGGTGGTGAACAGTACATTGGTCGCCGCTATCGCCCAGTTGCTGCCAGAGCATCCTGCGCAGAAAGAACTCCGCAACGCCGTCTATACCGCAATGGACGCGCTGCGCGGCATCCTCGTCGCGAGCTTCGTCGATCAAGATGCTGCCCGGGCCCGGCGGCGCTGGGAGCGCGCCGGCAGGCACTTGCGCGCGATCCTGTGCGGCATGCTGCCGCCAGCCGGCCCCGGATCAGAGGACAGACACAAAGCCGGCGAGGCCGTCCTGCACCACCAGCACGGGAAGTAGACCGCTGCCGAGACGTGCTATCCGTTGACCGTCAGCATCCCCGTCGCGATCACCCTGTCGAGTAACTCCCAGCGATTCCTGCCGAAAGTGAATCCATTGCGAGATTCGTCGCGGTTCTTCGCAAGAGCTTCACTCTCGGCGCGGGCGGCTGTTTCGCAGGCAGGGTGGCGGGTCAGGCTGCGGGGCTCACGGTGACGCTGACGGTGGTTGCGCCGTCGGAGGCGACGACCAATTCGGGAGCGTCGGGGGCCGAGACGACCTGCCCGCCGGTGACGCTCACCTGGTAGCCGTTGGGAAACTCGACGGCCGGCACCGAGATGGTGGTCTGCGAGCCGGCGGGGAAGCTGCCCAGACCGTCGACCTTGGCGGTGGAGTAGCTGAACGTGAATGTGCCGTTGTCGAACGACCAGGTACCCGGGGTCCCGGAAACCACCTGGGGATAGGGCTCGGCGAGGGTCTCCAGGGTTGCGGTGTTGACATTGGCGCCCGTCGGGGGCAACTCGGGGTTGTAGACCAGCGACTCCGAACTCGGCGGCGACGCGGTGGTGGTGATGTCGCCCTTGCCGGAGAAGGCCCACTCCGCCCAATTGATCAGGTGCTGGTTGGCCGCCTGCATCGAGGCGATGATCTCCGCCTGATCGCTGGTGGCTCCGAACTCGGTCATGAACGCCGGGATTCCCTGCGCCCGCGCGTATGCCAGGGCATTGTCCAGGATTCCGGGAACGCTCGGCACGCAGCCCACCACCGGCAGGTCGAAGTCGCAGTAGTCGTGGAACGAGAAGACCGTCTTCGGGAAGTCGACCGTGCCCAGGTGGGTGGGCACCCCGACGTCGAAGAGCAGGCTCGGCTCGTAGAACACCGTGGTGCTCGGATCGACGGCCTCGATCGCCGAGGCGACCTGGTTGTAGAACGGGGTCAGTTGCTGAGCGTCGAAGAACGGGCTACCCAGCAGGGCCGGCAGCAGCTGGTTGCCCAGGCCCGGTTCGTTCATCAGCTCCAGGCCGATTACGTCGGGGTTGCCCTTGAAGTCGGCCGCGACGTACTCCACCATCTGCGCGTAGTCATTCTCCAGCCCCGCTCCATTCGGTGCGGTGGCGTTGGACCAGAACGCGTCCCAGGCGTGGTTCCCGGCGGGGTTGACGAAGTCGTTGAGCGGGAAGGGCAGCTCGGGGTTGGGCAGCCCACCGGTCTGTACCGCCCACGGCGGCGCACCTTCGCCGCCGAACACGCTGCTGTAAGCATCCTGATGGAAGTCGAGTATCACGTAGATGCCGTGGTTTTCCAGGGTCTGCACGGTCTGCTCGATCGAGGCCACGTAGGCGGCGTTGAATACGCCGGGTTCGGGCTCCACCCCGGCCCACAGGACGCCCAGCCGCACTACGTTGAAGCCGTTGGCGGCCAAAAACGCCGCGTCGGCATTGCCGAATCCGCTTGCCGCGGGCTCGTACGGCGCCAGCTTGTACGCCTCGTTGAGCCCGTGCATGATGACGACCTGCCCGGCGCTGTTGGTTAGCCAGGGCCCGGTGGTCGAGATGGGCAGCACCGCGTCGGTGCCGCCGGAGTCGCCGCCCGGGGCGGCGACGCTGAGCGTGCCGAAATCACCGACCGCGCCGTGAGTGCCGAACAGCCCGGCGTTGCCGCCGGCACCGCCGAGGGCGGGCAACTCGCCGGCGGCGCCACCGTCGCCGGCGTTGCCGCCGTCGCCGCCGCTGCCCAGCACTGCCGCGCCGTTACCGCCGTCACCGCCATCACCACCGACAGCGGTAGCGCCGCCCTCGCCGCCGTTGCCGCCGGCTCCGCCCATCCCGAACAGCCAGCCGGGCCCGTCACCACCCGCACCGCCGGCCCCGCCGCCGGCAGCGTCGGCGCCGCCGTTACCGCCGGCCCCGCCGATACCCATCAACCAGCCACCGGAACCACCGGCGCCGCCGGCGGCCCCGGCGCCACCGTCACCGCCGGCCCCCCCGGTGCCGAACAGGCCGGCAGCTCCGCCGGCACCACCGGCCACACCGGTCTCGGTGCTGTTCCAGCCCGGCCCGCCGTCGCCGAAGAGCCACCCGCCGGCACCGCCGGTGGGATCGGCCTGGGTCCCGGCGGTGCCGTTGCCGATCGCATAGGAGCCCAACACGGTGTTGATGAAGCCGTCGACCTGGTGACCGACCGCGCTGTTGATCCAGTCCTCGGCATCGGTGTGCAGCGGGGTGTAGACGGACTGCTGGACCGCCACGGTCAGGTTTGCAGCCGAGAAGGCCGGTTGAGCGGCGCTGCCGCCGGCACCGTCGCTGAGAATGCTCGCGACGGCGGCATCCCAGGTGGCCGGGTTCAGAACGGCGTCCCCGTTGACGGTGTTGGTGGCCGCATCCATCACCGGTGCCAGGATCTGGTCGATCACGGTGTCGAGAACGTCGGCCCGCGCCGACGGCACCGCCGCCGGCGGCGTCATCCCCACACCGAGAAGCGCTCCGGCAGCGACGCCGAGCCCCACGATGTGACGGCGCCGACGCGCCCGAGACCGACGACCCTTGTTGCTGCGGTGATGCGGCGGCACCTGACGGACCCTTCCCCGGACGGCGAGGCGCTTAAAACCTTAATCTATTTCCGAGGAATTTTTAATGTGCAGGCGACCCGCGGCGCGCAGTTACGGGATCAGGCCGGTCAGGTCGCTCATGATCGTGGTCACCGCGTCGGTGATCATGATGAACTCGAGGCCGCCGAGCAGCGTGAGCAGTGCGGTGTTGGCCGCGATCGGGTCACCGACCGCGTTGACCAGCCCCTCGAGGTTGCCGCCGGCCGCTTGGCCGATGCCGTCCAGGAACAGGTTCAGATCATAGGACGGCAAGGTGGTGACGGCGGCATTGAGAATGTCCGCTGTCGGCAGCAGCACCGCGTAGGCGGTGGAGGTCACACTGCTCAGCGTGTTGACGATGTCGGTGTTGGCCGCCTGCAGGTCCTCGATGACGGTCTCGATCGGGGACGCCGAGGACAGCACGGCCGAGAGGTCCGACCCTAACGCGGTGAGCGGGTTGGCGGCCAGCAGATTCGGCACCGACAGTCCCGACGAATCCGGCGACGGATCCGACAGCGCAGCCACGAAGTCGTGGATTCCCTGCTGGGTTCCCGACACCAGCAGGCCGGGCACCTTCTCCAGGTCCGCAAGGCTGGGAAACAGCCCGAACGGGGTGGCGACATTCGCCGGACCCTGGCTCCAGCCGTACTCGGGATCCCCGTAGCCCAGGTTGACCAACACCTTTAGGTCCGGCTGCAGCAGGTCGGCCAGCGGGGTGCCCACCACCGGAATGGCCCGCAGCGGATCCAGCAGCGGCAGATCCTGGGTCGGGATCATGAAGTAGTGGGTCAGGGTGGGCCCTTGCGTCGGCAATTCGATAGCCGTCGCGACCTCCGCAGAGGTCAGATCCGGGTAGGTGCCGTGCACATAGAGGATCCCGGCGAAGGCGTTGAGGTCGGCCAGCAGGTCGATCGTGTACCTGGGGAAATCGGCGGCGCCGTCGTACTCCAGCGTGTAGATGTCGGTCGGGTAGAGATCGTCCGGGGTCGCACCGTAGAACGTCAGGCCCAGGCTCGGCACGGTCACCGGGGCAAAGCGCTCCCACAGGCCGCCGTCGGGATTCATCGGATCGCCGATCATCACGAAGCTCACATCGGCGCTGGGGACGTCGTTGGCCGCCAGCTGCGACATTTCCAGCGAGGCGATCAACGCGCTCTGGGACAGGCCGAATGCGACGACGTGGTTTCCTTCGGCGATTTGCTGGGAGATCGTGTTGTCGAGGATCGTGACCCCCTGGGCCACCGACGTGTCGATGGGCAGCTGTTTGACGCCGACCTCCCCGTAAAACCCCTCGGGCGTGAACAGCGCCTGCGGAACGGCCTCAGGGTAATTGGGCGCGATGTAGAGACGGTCGACGGCGTCGACGTAGCTTGCCGGAGGTATCGGATCGCCGCTGCCGCCCATGACCAACGCGACCTCTGCCGGACCGGCGGCGCCGTCATCGGCGTGCGCGAGCGCCGCGTTGATCGTCAGGGTCAACAGAGCGGTGCCGGCGGTTGCCATCAGTCCCGGGCGCAGCCGAGACGGGGGTTTCATCGCTGGTCACCTCCGGCACGACGACGGCGCGCAAAGCACCCCGCCTCGCGAAGAATCTATCACAGCATTCTCAGGTTTACAAGATACAATCTGGTGTGTATGTTTTGTTGGGCCCGTTACCTGCTGAACCCACCAAGGGAGTACTGCTGTGTCACCCAAGGTCTACGTCGTCGGTGTCGGCATGACGAAGTTCGAGAAGCCGGGGCGCCGGGAGAACTGGGATTACCCGGACATGGCCAGGGAATCGGGAACGGCAGCGCTGCAGGACGCGGGCCTGGACTACCGCGAGGTCGAGCAGGGTTACGTGGGGTACGTCTACGGTGAGTCGACGTCGGGTCAGCGAGCCCTCTACGAGCTGGGTATGACCGGGATCCCGATCGTCAACGTCAACAACAACTGTTCGACGGGGTCTACGGCCCTCTACCTTGCCGCCCAGGCCATTCGCGGCGGGTTAGCGGACTGCACCATCGCGCTGGGATTCGAGAAGATGAAGCCGGGGTCGCTCGGGGCCAGCTACGACGACCGCGCCCAGCCGATGGAAAAGCACATCATGGCGATGGCCGAGATCTCCGAGGTACTGTTCCCGCCGGCGCCGTGGATGTTCGGTGCGGCGGGTCGTGAGCACATGAAGCAATACGGCAGCACTGCAGAGCATTTCGCAAAGATCGGCTACAAAAACCACCAGCATTCGGTTAACAACCCCTACGCGCAGTTCCAAGAGTCCTACACGCTCGATGACATCCTGTCCTCCCGGATGATCTACGACCCGCTGACAAAACTGCAGTGTTCACCGACCTCCGACGGTTCCGGTGCGGCAATCCTGGCCAGCGAAAAGTTCGTCGAAAAGCACGATCTGGCCGGGCAGGCGGTGGAGATCGTCGGGCAGGCCATGACCACCGACTTCGCTGACAGTTTCGACGGAACCTGCAAGGCGCTCATCGGATACCACATGAATGTCCAAGCTGCCCAACGCGTCTACCAACAGACCGGTCTCGGGCCCGAGGATTTCCAGGTGATCGAGTGCCACGACTGCTTCTCGGCCAACGAGCTGTTGCTCTACGAGGCGCTGGGTCTGTGCGGCGAGGGCGAAGCGGCCACGCTGATCGACAACGGCGACACCACCTACGGCGGACGTTGGGTGGTCAACCCGTCCGGCGGATTGATCTCCAAGGGACACCCGTTGGGGGCCACCGGGTTAGCGCAGTGCACCGAGCTGACCTGGCAGCTGCGCGGCACCGCCGGCAAGCGGCAAGTCGCCGACGTGACCGCCGCATTGCAACACAACATCGGACTCGGCGGCGCGGCCGTCGTCACTGCCTACCAGCGAGCCGAACGCTGAACCGGAACGGAGGCAACCCCTGTGGGACACATCGAAGCAACCCGAGAACTAGCGGCCGCCCCGGAAGCGCTGTGGGAGACCGTCTGCGATCTGGCGAACTGGGACAAGTGGTTCACGATACACGAAAAGTGGCTGGCGGCGCCGCCTACGACTCTCACCGAAGGCGCCAAGCTCACCGCCAAGATCGTCATGCTGGGGATGGCAAACAAGATCGAGTGGACGCTGGAATCGGTGGACGCGCCGCGCACCCTGGTGCTGTCGGGCACCGGGATGGCCGGCGTCCAGGCGCAGTTCACTTTCACCATCGAGCCGGCGGCACGCGGCTCCACATTCAGCGTCTGCGGTGACTTCCAGGGCGCACTCATCAAGGGTGCACTGGGCAAAGCAGTGGAAAAGGACGGTGTCCGGCAACTCGACAAAACGCTCGAGCAGCTCGACGCGCTGGCCTCGGCGTCGGCCTGACACTATGTCGACGGCCGAAGAAATTCAGTTCGACGACAGCGGCCTGCACCGCTGGACCGATGACCAGCGCTTCGAGGTGAGCCGGGAACGGTTGGCCTCGTACGCGGCGGCCACCAATGACCCCATCGAGGCGCACCGCAGAGGGGACGTTGCAGCGCCGGTGTTCGCGATCGTCCCCGTATTCGAGGCGCTGCTTGCGCCGGCCGTCGACGTGATGCCGGTCGAAGTGATCCCGCGAATCGTTCATGGGGAGCAGGACTTCCACTTCCACAGGACGATCAGACCGGGCGACAAGCTCGTCTCGCGAGGCCAGATGATCGGCTACCAGGGGCTGGAAAAGGGAACGCGGGCCGCGATCTTGCTGGAGTGTCGCACCGAGGACGGCGAGCTGGTCAATGAGCAGTACGTCACCGCTTTCGTGCGAGGCATCAACGTCGGCAAGGCCGTCGGCGAATTGAGCCCTGATCACACGTTCGACGACACGCTGCGCGAGAATCCGCCGACGGCCGAGGTCGTCGCAAACATCGACGCCGACCAGACGTTCCGCTACGCGCCGGCAGCCGGTGATCCGATGCCGATCCATCTCGACGAGGAGGTGGCCAAAGGTGCTGGCTTCCCAGGGATCATTGCGCATGGATTGTGCACGATGGCGTTCACGTCATGGGCGGTGCTCACCCAACTTGCTGACTCGGATGTCAACCGGCTCAGGCGGTTCGCGGTGCGTTTCGCCAAACCCGTGCTGCCGGGCGACGACATCAAGACCCGTATCTGGTTGAAAGACAAAGCCAACGGAATCAGCAGCTACGCCTTTGAGACAGCACGTGGTGAGGAATTGGTCATCACCGACGGGCTGGCGCTGGTCGACGACCGATAAGGAGCCGCACAGATGGGTGCTTTAGACGGCAGGGTCGCGGTGATCACCGGCGCGGGCCGGGGCATCGGGCGCGAGCATGCGCTGCTGTTCGCCCGGGAAGGGGCCAAGGTCCTCGTCAACGATCTCGGCAGCGACAACGCGGGCCGAGGCTTCGACAGCGGCCCGGCACAACAAGTGGTCGACGAAATCACCTCGGCGGGTGGGACAGCCGTCGCAAACACCGACGACATCGCCAGTTGGAGTGGTGCGGAAAGTGCGGTGCGGCAAGCCATCGACGAGTACGGCCGACTCGACGTGTTGGTCAACAACGCCGGTATTCTGCGGGACTCGTTCATCGCAGGCATGGAGGAATCCCAATGGGATGCCGTGATCGCCGTGCATCTGAAGGGCCATTTCGCGATGTTGCGCCACGCCGCGGCTTACTGGAAGGCGCAGTCGAAGAACGGCGAACAGCCCAACGCGGCGGTGATCAACACGGCGTCAGGCTCCGGGGTGACACTGCCTAACCCCGGTCAGGCCAACTATGGTTCGGCTAAAGCGGGCATCGCGGCGTTGACCCTGATCGCTGCCGAGGAATTAGAGCGGTACGGTGTGCGGGTCAACGCGATTGCCCCGATCGCCCGTACCCGGCTCACGCTGGCGACCCCGGGCATGGGCGCGCTGATGGCGCAACCGGAAGACGGCGAACCGGATCTGTTCAGTCCGGCGAACATCTCGCCGCTGGTGGCCTATCTGGCGTCAGAGAAATGCCCGGTTACCGGACGGGTGTATTCGGTCCAGGGCGGGGCGATCTCGCTGCTGGCCGGCTGGCACGCCGCGGATACCATCGAGACTGACGGGCCTTGGCTGATCGACGATATCGCGGCCCGGCTGCCGCACTGACCGGGAGTAGCTGATGTTCGAATGGTCTGACACTGATCTGATCGTGCGGGACGCGGCGCGCGAGTTCATCGCCAAAGAGATCTGCCCGCACATCGACGCGCTGGAAACCGGCGAGATGTCGCCCTATCCGATCGCGCGCAAGCTTTTTTCCCAGTTCGGCCTGGACGTGATGGCCGCCGAGGCGGTCAAGACGATGCTGGATCGAGAACGCAGCAATCAAGCCGGCGCGCAACAGCGCCCCCCGGGCGGGCTGGGCAAGTTGGGTGAGCAAGCGTCGATGGCCGCGGTGCTGGTGTCCGAACTTGCCGGCGTCAGCATCGGATTGCTCTCCACGATCGCCGTCAGTCTCGGTTTGGGGGCGGCGACGATCATGAGCCGCGGCACGCTGGCCCAGAAGGAACGCTGGCTGCCCGAGCTGATGACCCTGGACAAGATCGCGGCCTGGGCGATCACCGAACCCGACTCCGGCTCCGATGCGTTCGGCGGCATGAAGACCTACGTCAGACGCGACGGCGACGACTACATCCTCAACGGCCAGAAGACGTTCATTACCAACGGGCCCTACGCTGACGTCCTGGTCGTCTACGCCAAGCTCGACGACGGCTCGGTGGACCCGCGCAGCCGCCCGGTGCTTGCCTTCGTGCTCGATTCGGGCATGCCGGGGCTCATCCAGGGCAAGCCGTTCAAGAAGATGGGCATGATGTCCTCGCCGACGGGCGAATTGTTCTTCGACAATGTGCGACTGGGCCGTGACCGGCTGCTCGGAGAAACCGAGCAGCACAGCGCCGGCGACGGACGGGACAGCGCTCGTGCGAATTTCGCCGCCGAGCGGCTGGGAGTCGCACTAATGGCGTTGGGTATCATCAACGAATGCCATCGGCGCTGTGTCGATTACGCGAAAAGCCGCACCCTCTGGGGGCAAAACATCGGACAGTTCCAGCTCATCCAGCTTAAGTTGGCCAAGATGGAAATCGCCAGGATCAACGTGCAAAACATGGTGTTCGCGACCCTGGAAAAGCTGCAAGCCGGAAAGGTGCCCTCGCTGGCCGAGGCCTCGGCGATCAAGCTGTACTCGTCGGAGGCCGCCACCGACGTCGCGATGGAAGCCGTGCAACTGTTCGGCGGCAACGGCTACATGGCCGAGTACCGGGTCGAGCAATTGGCCCGCGACGCCAAGTCGTTGATGATTTATGCCGGCAGTAACGAGGTCCAGGTGACCCACATCGCCAGGGGCCTGCTCAGCAGATGATCACGGGGACCCGGCTACGCGCAACGGCGCGCGCTGCCCGGCGGCCGTCGCTAGCCGTGGCGGACACGCTGACCTACAGTGCGATAGCACGGTCGGTCCTGACCGTTGGCATGACGGCGGCATTGTCCAACCCGCCGCTGATCCAACGGATGCGGCCGGCCGCCGACTGGGCCATCACGCGCACCACTGCGGTGGTTCCCGGCACCCGGGTCGATACGATTGTCGGGTCGCCGAGCGGTGAGTGGGTGCGGGCGCCGGGAGCCGCGGACGGCGCCGGAGTCGTGCTGGTGTTGCACGGTAGCGGCTACCTTATTTGTTCGGCACGCACCCACGGCTATTGGCTTTGGCCGCGCGACCACGGACGGACCAGTTTGCAGACTGCCGGGCAGTTTCTGCGCACCGTCGTCACCCAAGCCGACCCTGCGTCGTGAGCGTGCCGCACCCGCCGCCCGAACTCAGCCGACCACCCAAATTGCGCGGGCCGCAGGGCTGCCCAACTCGACGGTGACCGGCGCGGGGGCGACCGAGGCACCCGATTCGATGGCCACCGAGATCATCCCGGCGAATTCACGCCGGGTCAGCACCCGCAGCCGCGAATCCAGCGTGATGCCGATGGCGTCGAAGTAACGCAGCATTTCCGAGTCGGCATCGGAGATCCGGGCCACCGTCGCGGTCTCGCCGTCGCGGCAGTCCCACAGTTGGCGCGCAGGCGGGCTCGGCACATGTCCGTCGGCGGCCGGGATCGGGTCGCCGTGGGGGTCGCGTCGCGGGAACCCCAGCTTGGCATCGATACGGTCTACCAACCGCTCGGACACCGCGTGCTCGAGCACCTCGGCCTCCTCGTGCACCTCATCCCAGCTGTAACCGAGCTCGCTGACCAGGAAGGTCTCCAGCAACCGGTGCCGGCGCACCATCGCCAGCGCCGCACGGCGCCCGACATCGGTCAACGCGACCGCGCCGTATTTCTCATGGTCGACCAGACCCTGCTCGGCGAGTTTACGGATGGACTCCGAGGCGGTGCTGGCCGACACCCCGAGCTTTTCGGCCAGCATCTTGGTGCTGATCTTGTCCCGCGACCATTCCTGAGCGTTCCAGATCACCTTGAGGTAGTCCTGGGCGACCGGGGTGAGCTCGCCGGTCTCGTCGTCGGAGAGCACATCGGCAAGTTTAGGCCCGTCGATGAGCGGTGCGGCTACGTGGTCCCGACCGCAAACCCGTCAATGCTCGGCATGACCTCTGCGTGACCTCGTCATGACCCCAGCGCGGCCTGCGCCGTAGGCTTGCGGGTGTGCAGCGTTGGCGGGGGCAAGACGAGATACCCACCGATTGGGGCCGGTGTGTGCTCACCATCGGGGTGTTCGACGGCGTGCACCGGGGACATGCCGAGCTGATTGCGCAGGCGGTGAAATCTGCCCGCGCGCGGGGGGTGCCGACAGTGCTGATGACTTTCGACCCGCATCCGATGGAAGTCGTCTATCCCGGTAGCCATCCCGCGCAGTTGACGACGCTGGCCCGCCGCGCCGAGCTGGTGGAGGAACTCGGTATCGACGTGTTTCTGGTGATGCCGTTCACCGCCGATTTCATGAAGCTGACCCCGGAACGCTATATCCACGAATTGCTCGTCGAGCACCTGCACGTGGTCGAAGTGGTGGTGGGCGAGAACTTCACCTTCGGCAAGAAGGCCGTCGGCACCGTCGACACCCTGCGGCGGGCCGGCGAGCGGTTCGGGTTCGCGGTGCAATCGATGTCGTTGGTTTCTGAACATCACGACAGCGAGACCGTGACGTTTTCGTCGACATACATCCGGTCCTGTGTGGACGCCGGTGACGTGGTGGCCGCCGCCGCGGCGCTGGGCCGGCCGCACCGGGTTGAAGGGGTGGTGGTCCGCGGCGACGGTCGGGGGATGACGTTGGGCTTTCCCACCGCCAACGTGGCACCGCCGATGTACTCCGCGATCCCGGCCGACGGGGTCTACGCCGCCTGGTTCACCGTGCTGGGGCACGGACCGGTGACCGGCTCCGTCATACCGGGTGAGCGTTACCGGGCCGCAGTGTCGGTGGGCACCAACCCGACCTTCTCCGGGCGCACCCGCACTGTCGAGGCGTTCCTCCTCGACACCGGCGCTGATCTCTACGGGCAATACGTGGCGCTGGACTTCGTGGCGCGGATCCGCGGACAGGAGAAATTCGACTCGGTCGACGATCTGGTCGCCGAGATGACCAGGGACACCGAGCGGGCACGCACCCTGCTGACCGCCCGCTGAGCCGCGGGTCGCCCGGCGCGCTGCTAGAATTTGGTCGCGGTGCGTGCTGCAGTTCGTGGCGGGCGCACCTGGTTCGGGTGGCGAGCGCGGTCGCAGCGTACCGCCACGCGGCAAACCCTGGACCGCGGACCGAGGAGATATCGCGTGGCGCTGACAGCCGAGCAGAAAAAGGAAATCCTGGGCTCTTACGGCCTGCACGAAACCGACACCGGGTCCCCCGAAGCACAGGTTGCGCTGCTGACCAAACGCATCGCCGACCTGACCGAGCACTTGAAGGTGCACAAGCACGACCACCACTCCCGACGGGGTCTGCTGCTGTTGGTGGGGCGCCGTCGCCGGCTGCTCAAGTATGTGGCCCAGGTCGATGTGGAGCGGTACCGTTCCCTCATCGAGCGGCTTGGCCTGCGTCGTTGAACCCTACCTCCGCTATGTCGTTGAACCGACCGTGCTGATGCGTCCTTGGCATGCGGCCGCGCTCGCGGCCGTCGCAGTCATCGGGGGCGGCTGCTCACCACCGGTGGCCGACGCCGCCGACCTCAAGGTGGGGGATTGCCTGCGGCTGGGCGGCACCTCCGACCGCCCGGAGGCTACCAAAGCTCCGTGCGGCAGTCGCGCATCGAACTTCCGGGTCGTTGCCACCGTCAAGGGGCAGGCCGACCGGGAGCAGTGCCCGGCCGACGTGGATTACACCTACTCGATGCGCAACGGGTTCACCGACGCCAGCAACACCGTCTGCCTCGACATCGACTGGGTGGTCGGGGGCTGCATGAACGTCGACCCGCACAACACCACCGACCCGGTTCGGGTCGACTGCAACGACCGATCGGCACCGCACCGCCAGCGGGCCATCCAGATACTGCGCAACCTCTCAGACCCGGTCGGAGTCGACCAATGCGCCAGCGGCATGGGCTACGCGTACGCCCAGCGGCGCTTCGCGGTCTGCGTCGAAGACTTAGGCTAACACTGCCTAAAGCGGCCTGAAGCTGGCCTGAACCGGCCGTTGGGCGCTGAACCGGCAGGTCGACGTGTAGAGTAAGGGCGTTCCGGGTCGGATCGGCCCCGAACAGGTGCGGGGTGCGCGGTCCGCGCGCGCCGTCCCAGCGCGTCACAACGAACCACAAAAAAGGAAGATTTAGCCTGCATCGGGGCCTGCATCGGGCGGTCTTCGGTAGTGGCTGCCGGACTTGCCGATAAAGGCATGCCGGCCGCTTCGATCGACGGCCGTAGCCGCATCCAGGCGCTCGTTGCCAGCAGGCTTCCGGGTTGTGGGTGATCACGCGAAACAGCCGAATATACCCAGAGAGGCCGCACGGACACCCATGTCTGTAGCTGAAATTGAAGAAGGCGTGTTCGAGTCGACCGCCGTGATCGACAACGGGAGTTTCGGAACCCGAACCATCCGATTCGAGACCGGCCGGCTGGCCCAGCAGGCCGCCGGCGCCGTCGTCGCCTATCTTGACGACGAGAACATGCTGCTGTCGGCCACCACGGTCGGCAAGAACCCCAAGGATCAGTTCGACTTCTTCCCGCTGACCGTCGACGTCGAGGAACGCATGTATGCCGCGGGCCGCATCCCCGGCTCGTTCTTCCGCCGTGAGGGCCGGCCCTCTACCGACGCGATCCTGACCTGCCGGCTCATCGACCGGCCGCTGCGCCCGTCGTTCGTCGAGGGTCTGCGCAACGAAATCCAGATCGTGGTGACGATCCTGAGCCTGGACCCCAACGACCTCTACGACGTGCTGGCGATCAACGCCGCCTCGGCCTCCACCCAGTTGGCCGGGCTGCCTTTCTCGGGCCCGATCGGCGGGGTGCGGGTGGCGCTCATCGACGGCACCTGGGTGGCGTTTCCGACGGTCGAGCAGCTTGACCGCGCGGTGTTCGACATGGTCGTCGCCGGGCGGGTCATCGACGGCTCCGGCGAATCCGACGTGGCGATCATGATGGTCGAAGCCGAGGCCACCGAGAACGTCATCGATCTCGTCGAGCGCGGTGCGCCGGCGCCGAACGAATCCGTCGTGGCCCAGGGCCTGGACGCCGCCAAACCGTTCATCGCCGTGTTGTGCGCCGCCCAGCAGGAACTGGCCGACGCGACCGGCGCATCGGGCAAACCGCCGACCGAGTACCCGTTGTTCCCCGACTACGGCGACGACGTGTACGCCGCGGTGTCGTCGGTCGCCACCGACGAGCTGGCGGCCGCGCTGACCATCGCCGACAAGACCGAGCGCAACAACCGCACCGACGAGATCAGGGCCGAGGTACTCGAGCGGCTCGCCCAGACCGCTGGAAGCTTTGCCGGCCGGGAGAAGGAGGTCGGTGCGGCGTTGCGCGCGCTCACCAAAAAGCTGGTCCGTCAGCGCATCCTGACCGACCACTTCCGGATTGACGGCCGCGGCATCACCGATATCCGTGCGTTGAGCGCCGAGGTCGCGGTGGTGCCGCGGGCGCACGGCAGTGCGCTCTTCGAGCGGGGCGAGACCCAGATCCTCGGGGTGACCACGCTGGACATGGTCAAGATGGCTCAGCAGATCGATTCGCTGGGGCCCGAAACCACCAAGCGCTACATGCACCACTACAACTTCCCGCCGTTCTCCACCGGCGAGACCGGCCGCGTCGGCTCACCCAAGCGGCGCGAGATCGGGCACGGAGCGCTCGCCGAGCGGGCGCTGGTCCCCGTGCTGCCCGCCGTCGAGGAATTTCCGTACGCGATCCGGCAGGTATCCGAGGCACTGAGCTCCAACGGGTCCACGTCGATGGGGTCGGTGTGCGCCTCCACCTTGGCGTTGCTCAACGCCGGAGTGCCGTTGAAGGCTCCGGTCGCCGGCATCGCGATGGGCCTGGTCTCCGATGACGTCGAGCTGCCCGACGGCCGCACCGAACGACGATTCGTCACCTTGACCGACATTCTGGGTGCCGAAGACGCCTTCGGCGACATGGACTTCAAGGTCGCCGGCACCAAGGACTTCGTCACCGCGCTGCAGCTGGACACCAAGCTCAACGGCATCCCGTCCCAGGTGCTCGCCGATGCGCTGGCGCAGGCCCGCGACGCCCGGCTGACCATCCTGGCGGTGATGGCCGAGGCGATCGATCGGCCCGACGAGATGAGTCCGTATGCGCCGCGGGTTACCACGATCAGGGTTCCGGTGGACAAGATCGGTGAAGTCATCGGTCCCAAGGGCAAGATCATCAACGCGATCACCGAGGAGACCGGCGCGCAGATCTCTATCGAGGACGACGGCACCGTGTTCGTCGGTGCCACCGACGGCCGGTCGGCGCAGGCCGCGATCGACCGGATCCTGGCGATCGCCGACCCGCAGCTGCCCAAAGTTGGCGAACGGTTCCTCGGAACGGTGGTCAAGACAACGGATTTCGGAGCGTTTGTTTCCCTGCTGCCCGGACGCGACGGGCTGGTGCACATCTCCAAGCTGGGTAAGGGCAAGCGCATTGCGCGGGTCGAGGATGTCCTCACTGTAGGGGACAAGCTGCGGGTGGAGATTGCCGACATCGACAAACGCGGCAAGATCTCGTTGCTGCCGTTAGACGACGAAGCCGCGGCCGGCGAACCCGCCGGTGCCGCGCCCGCCGATGCCGCGACGGCCGGCAGTTAAACCGGCCGCGCTGCGAGAACGCCGGGGCAGCGCGGAGCCCGACAGTCGACAAAATCCTCCGGAATCGCCCACGGTTCGCCGCACCACACTGCCCGGAGGGCTGCGGGTGGTCACCGAATTCCTGCCCGGTGTGCGGTCGGCGTCGGTCGGGGTCTGGGTGAACGTCGGGTCGCGCGACGAGGGTGCCAGCGTGGCCGGGGCGGCACACTTTCTGGAGCATCTGCTGTTCAAATCCACCCCGACCCGCACCGCGGTGGACATCGCGCAGGCGGTCGATGCCATCGGTGGTGAGCTCAACGCCTTCACCGCCAAAGAACACACCTGTTACTACGCGCACGTGCTCGATAGCGACCTCGAGGTGGCCGTCGATCTGGTCGCCGATGTGGTGCTCAACGGGTGTTGCGAACGCCGCGACGTCGAGTTGGAACGCGACGTGGTCCTCGAGGAGATCGCGATGCGCGACGACGATCCCGAGGACGCACTGGGCGACCTATTCCTGACGGCACTGTTCGGCGACCACCCGATCGGCCGCCCGGTGATCGGCAGTGTGCAGTCGGTGTCGGCGATGACGCGTGCCCAGCTGCACTCCTTTCACGTGCGGCGCTACACCCCCGAGCGGATGGTCGTCGCGGTGGCCGGCAACGTCGACCACGACGAGGTGGTGACGCTGGTGCGCGAGCACTTCGGGCCGCGGTTGGTCCGCGGACGACAGCCACTGCCGCCGCGTAAAGGGACCGGGCGGATCGCCGGCCGGCCCCGGCTCACGGTGGCCAGCCGGGATGTCGAGCGGACCCACATCTGCCTGGGTGTGCAAACGCCGGGCCGGCACTGGCGCCATCGCTGGGCGCTCTCCGTGCTGCAGACCGTGCTCGGTGGTGGCCTGAGTTCCCTGTTATTCCAAGAGGTTCGAGAGGCACGCGGGCTGGCCTACTCGGTCTACTCGTCGCTGGACATGTTCGCCGACAGCGGTGCACTCTCGGTGTATGCCGCCTGTCTGCCCGAGCGGTTCGGAGAGATGCTGCGGGTGACCACCGACGTTCTCGAAGCGGTAACCCGGGACGGCATCACCGACACGCAGTGCCGAATCGCCAAGGGTTCGCTGCGCGGGGGGCTGGTGCTCGGCCTGGAGGATTCCGGCTCGCGGATGAACCGCATCGGCCGCAGCGAGCTGGATTACGGCCGGCACCGCAGCATCGATCACACCCTGCAACAACTCGACGAGGTCACCGTCGATGAGGTCAACGCCGTGGCCCGCCGACTGTTGCGCAAACCCTACGGGGTCGCGGTCGTCGGCCCGGACGATTCGAAACGGTCTCTGCGCCGGGAACTTTGCAGGTTAGTAAAATAGCGCCATGGTCTTGGGCTTCTGGGATCTCGACGTGCCCGTGGTCGGTGCGCCGATGGCCGGTGGCCCGGGAACTCCGGCACTGGCGGCGGCGGTCAGCAACGCGGGCGGCATGGGATTCGTCGCGGGGGGGTACCTGAGCCCGGAGCAGTTCGCCGACGACATCACCGCCGCGCGCGCCGCGACGACCGGTCCGATCGGGGTGAACCTTTTCGTGCCGCAGCCCAGCCCCGTCGACGTCATCGCACTGGACTACTACGCAGAGCAACTCGACGAGGTCGCCGAGCATTACAACGTGGAGGTCGGTCAGCCGCGGTTCGGTGACGACGACGACTGGCAGCGCAAGCTTGAGGTGGTGGCCGATCTGCGGCCCGAAGTGGTGTCGTTCACGTTCGGGGCGCCGCCGCCGGATGTGCTGCGGTGGTTCGGCGCACTGGGCATGTTGTTGTTCGTCACCGTGACCTCGGCGTACGAGGCTGCGGTGGCGGTCGGCGCGGGCGCCGACGGCCTGGTGGTGCAGGGGCCCGCGGCCGGCGGCCATCGCGGCACCTTCGCGCCGGACATGTGCCCGGTCAACGAGTCGCTGGGTGACCTCCTGGACCGCATCGGCGCGGCGCACCGTGTCCCGCTCATTGCCGCGGGCGGGCTGAGCACCGCCGCCGACGTCGCCGCGGTGTTGCGTCGTGGGGCGGTGGCCGCCCAGGTCGGCACCGCGCTGCTGCTGGCCGACGAAGCCGGCACCAACGCCGCCTACCGGGCGGCGCTGCAGAATCCGCACTTCACCAACACCATCGTGACGCGCGCATTCTCGGGGCGTTACGCCCGCGGTCTGGAGAACGACTTCACCCGGTTGCTCGATCCCGTGGCGCCGGTGGGCTACCCGGAGATCAACCACATGACCTCGCCGATCCGGCGGGCGGCGGCCGAGGTGGAGGACCCGCACGGATTGAACCTGTGGGCCGGGACCGGATTCGCCTCGGCCCGGACCGGGCCGGCCGCCGATATCGTGGCGTCGCTCGCCGAGTGAGCGCTCAATCCCACACGTCGGCCGGGTCGGTGTACGGCAGGCCCAGGTCGTCGGCGACCCGCTTCGACAGCAATTTGCCGTCATGGGTTGAAAGACCTTTGGCCAGTGCCGGATCCGCCTGGCACGCCCGTCGCCAGCCGTGCTCGGCGATCGCGAGGACGTACGGCAGCGTGGCGTTGGTCAACGCGGACGTCGACGTTATCGGCACCGAGCCGGGCATGTTCGTCACGCAGTAGAACAGCGTGTCATAAACGGCGAACGTGGGGTTGTCGTGCGTGGTGGGCCGCGAGTCCTCGAAGCAGCCACCCTGATCGATCGCGATGTCCACCAGGACTGTGCCCGGCTTCATCTGCGCCACCAGAGAATTCGACACCAGCTTGGGTGTCTTGCCGCCCGGTACCAATACCGCTCCAATGACCAGGTCGGCAGCCGTCAGGGCATCCTCGAGTCCGTAGGCGGTCGAATAGCGGGTTCGCACGCGTCCGGCGAACTCGGCGTCGAGCCGGCGTAATTTGTCGATGTTGATGTCGAGCACCGTGACGGCGGCGCCCATGCCGTGGGCGACCCGGGCGGCGTTGTAGCCCGCGGTGCCGCCGCCGATCACCACGACATCAGCCGGGTCGACACCGGGTACCCCGCCCATCAGCACGCCGCGGCCGCCGTGGGTCCGTTTGAGGTGATAGGCGCCGACCTGCGCGGAGAGCCGTCCGGCGACCTCGCTCATCGGGGCCAGCAGCGGCAGGGCGCCGTCGCTGGTCTGCACGGTTTCGTAGGCGATCGACGTCGTGCCCGATGCCAACAGTGCCTCGGCGCAGGACCGGGACGCGGCCAGGTGCAGGAAGGTGAACAACACCTGTCCGGCCCGCATGTTCGGGTACTCGGCGGGCGTCGGCTCCTTCACCTTGAGCACCAGGTCGGCCTCGGCCCAGACCTGTTCGCCGGTGTCGACCAGCTGCGCGCCCGCGGTTTTGAAATCACTGTCGCTGATCGCCGAGCCGGCACCGGCACCGGCCTGGACGAGCACACTGTGGCCGCGGCGGGTGAGTTCCGCGGTGCCGGCCGGGGTGATCGCCACCCGGAACTCGTTGTTCTTGGTCTCGGTCGGGATCCCCACGCGCATGCCTCAATTGTGGAGAAACCCCGGTAATCCCGCAGTGCAGCGGTGATGGTCAACCGGTGAGGGCGACGCGGTGAGGCGCCTCGGCGACCCGGACCCGGTCGTCGGGGCCGCCCGCCGCCCAGACGTGCCGGATGCGCTCGAGTTGGCTGCCCTTGGTCTCGGGGGCGTAGCGGTGCACGTAGACGAAGCCGATCTGGGCGAGCACGCCCAAGACAGTGAACGTCGCAACGCCACCCAGTGAGCTCAGCAGCGTCAGGAAGAAGGCGGCGACGATCGCGTTGGCCACCAGGTTCGATGTGTGCATGGCTGCCGATCCGATGGATCGCAGCCGCGCAGGCAAGCTTTCGCCGGCATACACGCACGCCAGTGGGCCGAAACCGACGTTGAACCCGCACACGAACAGCAGCACGCCGAACACCCCGAACGCAGCCGGCCATCCGCCGCCGGAGTTCCCGCCATGGGCGAAGGAGACGACCAGCGCGAGGTTGGCGACAACCATGGTGGCGATCCCGGACAACAGAACGGGCCGGCGACCCAGCCGATCGACGAGCACCAGTGACACCAGCACCGCGGCCAGGGCAAACACCTGGACCAGCGCCGGCAGCACCAGCAAGGAGAAATTGCCGCGCAGCCCCATCGACCCAAGCAGCAACGGGCCGTAGGAAATGATCGCGTTGATGCCGGTGATCTGGACCAGAAAACCCAGCACGACCACGAACACGGTTGCCCGCCGATAGGGTCGGCGCATCATCTCGGCGACCGCGCTCACGCCGGTGCGCTCCTCATCGAGGGCTTTGCGGATCCCGGCCAGTTCGTCGTCGACGTCCGCGTGCCCGCGCTGCAATGCCTGCCGCGCCTCGCCGACCCGACCCTTGAGCAGGTACCAGCGTGCGGTGTCGCCGACCCGCCGCAGCAGCACCCACACCACCACGGCCGGCACGGCGGCCAGCCCGAGCACCCAGCGCCAGCTCTGCGGGCCGCCCAGCAGGTAGGCGGTGAGGTAGCCCACGATCATCCCGATCACGTTGGTCGCCTGGTAGCTGACCAGCAGGCCGCCCCGCACCCGGGCCGGCGCCGACTCGGCCACGAACACCGGAACGACGACGTAGGACACGCCGATGGCCACACCGGCCGACAACCGGGCCAGCACCAGCACCGACAGCGACCCCGAGGTCGCGCCCAGCACGGCAAACACCGCGTAGGACGCCGCGACGAGCATGAGCGACTTTCTCCGTCCGATCGCATTGGCCAGCGCACCGGCGCTCAGCGCGCCGGCGATGTCGCCGACGGCCAGCGCGGTCGTCACCAACTCCTGGTCAGGCGCGGTCAGGCCGAATGCATCGGTGATGAACAGCAACGCGCCGCCGATACTGGCGACGTCGTAGCCGGAGATCAGCCCGATGCTCGCGGCGGTCAGGCCCACCAGCAGGCCGCGGTGCGACCGGCTCCGTTGCCCGGTGCGACTCACGGGGAAACCCCGGGGCGGGGCCGGCTGATCGTAGGACGTCAGGGTCATCGGGATCGGTGGGTCGGCGGGTGGTCAGCCGGCCAGCGTGGTCGCGTGCGCCAGCCGGGTGACGGTGGTGGCGATGCCGTGCTCGATGACGTGGTCGGCGAACTCGTCGGCGGGGCAGCGGCCGTGTTCGACGGCGTCGATCAGCCGGGTCATGGCGTCGTGCAGCGGGGCGGGGGCGTAGTCGGCGGCGATGGCCAGGCAGCGGTTGGCGGCGGCGTAGAGCCGGCGGTCGGCCAGTCCGACGCGGGCGGCGGTGTCCCAGGCGTCGGTCACCGGGGCGACTGCCTCGGCGGCCAGCGCGGCGGCGCCGGGATGATCGAGGAGGGTCACCAGGGTGAACACCAGCGCGGGCCAGAGGTCGTCGGGCACGGCGTCGAGGTAGCGGATCTCCAGCCACCCGCGCGGGCGGACCGGGGGGAACAGCGTGGTCAGGTGATAGTCCACGTCGGCGGTGCGGGGTGCGCGTCCCCCCAACCGGACGCACCCGTCGGCCCAGCCGGCGAACGACACGTAGTCGGTGACCGCCACCGGGTCAGGGGAATGCACCAGCATCACCGGCGCCAGAAGCGCATAGCGTGCCCAGTCGGCGCCCGGGTCCGCTCTGCCGGCGGTCAGCACCGGACCGCACCGCGCCGAGTCCAGCCGGCTCCACACCCGTTGCCGGGTGGACAACCAGCCGGAAAACTGCCCACCCAGCAACGGCGAGTGCGCGGCGATCGCCACCATGGTGGGACCCAGCGCGTGAGCCAGCCGTACCCGCGCAGCCCACCCGGCAGGGGGTCCGGCGTCGACATTGACCTGCACCGAGGCCGTCGAGGTCATCATCGCCGCGCCGGCCGCACCCGTGTGGCTCGCGATGAAAAACTGCTCCATGGCCGCATACCGCGCCCCGGGATTGATCCGCCGTGTCGGCCGCAGCGGATCGGTGCCGGTCAGCACCAGGCCCAAGCCGGCGCGGCGAAACTCCTCGTGCAGTACCGCCCGGTCGGCTCGCATCGCCTCGATCGCAGCCAGCGCCCCGGCCGCCGGAGGCCCGGACAACTCCACCGCTCCGCCGGGCTCCACACTGACCACCCCGCCGCCGGGCAACGCCGGCAGTGCCTCGACCACGCGCATGATCGCGTCCCACTCCGGCCGCCGCCCCAACGCGGCGAGGTCAAAACAATGCGCTTCAAGTTCCAACCCGACTCGCCCGACCGGACCGTCGCTCAGACACGACTCGGCGATATAGCGCGCCACCTCGGCCGAACCCGCAAACTCCCCCGTGATCAGGTCACACCGATTGGGTTGCGTCGCACAGTCCATACCGTGGGTTCCCTCCCGGCCCGGGCGCGGTGCCGCGGGCTACCGGGTATTCGTCGCCGTTCCCGTTGCGGTCGGGTCGGCGACTCTGCGTCTATCGTCGGCGCAGGTGAGCAAGCTGGCGCACTACGCTGCTAGGCATGCGGGTAGGCGTGCTGGGCGCGAAAGGGAAAGTGGGCGCGACGATGGTGGCGGCGGTCCGAGCCGCCGAGGACCTCACCCTGTCGGCCGAGGTCGACGCCGGCGATGCGTTGAGCCTGCTGACCGACAGCCAGACCGAAGTCGTCATCGACTTCACTCACCCCGACGTCGTGATGGACAACCTGAAGTTCGTGATCGACAACGGAATTCACGCCGTCGTGGGAACCACCGGCTTCACCGAGCAACGGCTGGAACAAGTGCGGTCGTGGCTGGCCGCCAAGCCCGGCACCGCCGCGATCATCGCGCCGAACTTCGCGATCGGCGCGGTGCTGTGCATGCGCTTCGCCCAGCAGGCCGCGCCGTTCTACGAGTCGGCGGAGATCGTCGAACTGCATCACCCGCTCAAGGCCGACGCCCCGTCGGGCACCGCGGTGCGTACGGCCGCGTTGATGGCCGAGGCCCGCAAAGACCTGCCGGCCAACCCCGATGCCACGACCAGCAGCTTGCCGGGCGCCCGCGGCGCCGACGTCGACGGGATTCCGGTGCACTCGGTGCGCTTGGCCGGGCTCCTCGCCCACCAGGAGGTGCTGTTGGGCGCCGCGGGGGAAACCCTGACCATCCGCCACGACAGCACCGACCGCGCATCGTTCGTGCCCGGCGTGCTGCTGGCGGTGCGGCACGTCCGCGACCGCCCGGGCCTCACGGTGGGCATCGACTCGCTACTTAACCTGCCATGAGCCTGCGCATCGGGCTGTCCATCGCGGTCATGTGCCTGGCGCTGCTGGTGTACGTGGTCTTGCTCGGCCGGTCGGCGGTGCTGTTGATCACCCATGGGCACGGTGTGGCGGTCGGGCTGGGAGCGGCATTGTTGGTGTTGCCGGCGATCGGGTTGTGGGCGCTGGTCGCCACGCTGCGCACCGGTGTGGCGCATCAGAAGCTGGCCCGGTTGATCGGCGAAGACGGCATGGAGCTCGACGTCTCCGCGCTGCCGAGGCGCCCGTCCGGGCGCATCGACCGGGCCGCGGCCGACGCCCTGTTCGACACGGTGCGCGCCGAGCTGCGCGGCGACCCTGGTGACTGGCGGCGCTGGTACCGGCTGGCCCGCGCCTACGACTACGCCGGGGACCGGGTCCGGGCCCGGGACGCCATGAAGAAAGCGGTCGAACTGCAGAGCCGGCGATGAGCAAGACTCTGCTGGTGGTGCACCACACCCCGTCGCCGGCCACCCGTGAGTTGCTGGAAGCGGTGCTCGCCGGGGCTCACCACCCCGAGATCAGCGGCGTCGAGGTGGTCGTGCGGCCCGCGCTGGCGGCGACCGTGAGCGACATGCTCGATGCCGACGGTTACCTGTTCGGCACGCCCGCCAACCTCGGGTACATGTCGGGGGCGCTCAAGCATTTTTTCGACACCATTTATTACCCGAGCCTGGATCACGTAGCGGGCCGGCCCTACGGTCTATGGGTGCACGGAAACAACGACACGGTCGGCGCAGTGGCCTCGGTGGACAAGGTGGCCACCGGCCTGTCGTTGGCCAAAGCCGCTGATGTGCTGGACGTCGTCGGCGCCATCGACGCGCAGGTGCGCGAGCGGGCCTACGAGCTGGGCGGCACCCTGGCCGCCACGCTGATGGAGTAAGGAGCACGACATGACACACGCCGACCACGCCGCGCAGCGAAGCGATGGCAAGGAGCGGCGCCAGTGACTGCTGTGACCCCGATTGCCCGCGATGCCAATCCGTTCCCAACCGCAGGTGTGTCTCGTGACCGCGACGGCGTCCGGCACTACGACGCGTTGCCGGCCACGCTGCTCGAGATGCTCGAGGCGCGCGTCGCATCCCGGCCCGCCGAGGAGGCCGTCGTCGAACTCGGTGGCACTCGTCTGACCTATCACCAACTCTGGGATGCGGCGGCGCGGGTGGCCGGCGGGCTACGGGCCGGTGGTCTGAAACGCGGTGAGCGGGTGGCGTTGCGCTACCCCGCAGGAATCAACTGGGTACTGGCCTTTTGGGGCACGATCATGGCCGGCGGAGTGGCCGTGCCGGTGAACACCCGGTCGGCCGAGCCGGAGATCGCGTTCATACTGTCCGACGCGGGTGCTCGGGTGGACCTGGCGTCCGACACGCCATTGCCCGACGACAAGCCCTATGTGGTCGACGACCTCGACCGGGCTGACATCGCCGCGCTGTTCTACACCTCGGGCACCACCGGAGCGCCCAAGGGAGTGCCGACCACCCACGAGGCGTTTTTGACCAACGCCGAAAACATGCTGCGCTGTCTGGGACCCGAGCGTGACGCCGAACTGCGCACGCTGATCTCGGTGCCGTTGTTCCATGTGACCGGCTGCAACTCCCAGTTGTTGACGGCGGCTTACAGTGGCGGCGCCGCGGTGCTCATGCCGGCGCTCGACGTGGCCCAGCTCGCCGCGACGTTGCCGGCCGAGGAGATCTCATTCCTGGTCACCGTTCCCGCGGTCTACGCACTGTTGTTGCGGCACAAAGACTTCCGGCGAATCGACGTTTCCAGTGTCCGCTGGGTCGGCTACGGGGGCGCGCCGATCGCACCGGCGTTGGTGACCGCGGTGAAGGAGGCATTCGGCCACGCCCGGGTGTTCAACGGCTACGGGATGACCGAAACCGCCTCGCTGATGACCGTGCTGCCCGACGAAGACGCGGTGGACCACGCGGACTCGGTCGGTTATGCGGTGCCTTCAGTGGATCTCGGTGTACTCGCCTACGGCGACGACCCGTATGTGGGCGAGTTGGTGGTCCGAGGGGCGAATGTCACCGCGGGCTACTGGAACCGGGCAGAGGCCACCGCCGCCACGATCATCGACGGCTGGCTGCACACCGGCGACGTGGTGCGGGTCGACGCAGCGGGCCGGGTGCACATCGTCGACCGGCTCAAGGACATCATCAACCGCGGCGGAGAGAACATCTCCAGCGTCGAGGTCGAGGCGGTGCTGCTGGCAGCCCCCGGGGTCACCGATGCCTGCGTGCTCGCGGTACCCGACGAGGTCATGGGCGAAAAGGTCGGTGCTGTGCTGGTCGGCGAGGACATCGACGTCGCGGCGGTGCTCGATCACTGCCGGGAACAGCTGGCCGATTTCAAGATCCCGCAATACGTCACTG
>NZ_VYIK01000049.1:0-5631 GCF_008709575.1 Mycobacterium sp. | reverse complement strand
TGAAGCGGTGGCGTTGCCCGGGGCGGGTCCACAGGCCTACCTGGACCAGGCCGCGATCCTGGCCGCTGCCAAGACGTCCGGCGCCGAGCTGATCCATCCCGGCTACGGCTTTCTCTCCGAACAAGCCGGATTCGCGCGGGCCTGCGCGACGGCTGGCCTCACCTTCGTCGGGCCGGACCCGGAGGTGCTGGAGCTCTTCGGCGACAAGTCGGCGGCCCGTCGCGCCGCGAGCGCCGCCGGAATCCCG
Organism: Mycobacterium sp.; assembly: GCF_008709575.1. GTDB lineage: Bacteria > Actinomycetota > Actinomycetes > Mycobacteriales > Mycobacteriaceae > Mycobacterium. The sequence goes on along the minus strand of NZ_VYIK01000049.1, from coordinate 5,384 downwards.
GTGCTGCCGGCCACCAACGGGCCGAGTAGCTTCGAGGACGTCACGCGGTTCTTCGCCGATCACCCGCAGGGCATCGTGATCAAAGCGCTCGGCGGTGGCGGCGGGCGCGGCCTGCGGATGGTCCGCAGTGCAGCAGAACTCCCCGATGCCTACCGACGCTGCGCCGCCGAGGCCGCACATGGGTTCGGCGATCCCGCGGTCTTCGCCGAGGCGGTGTGCGAGGACGCTCGGCACATCGAGGTGCAGATCGTGGCGGCGCCGAATCGGGCGCTGGCTCTCGGTGACCGCGACTGCAGCATGCAGCGGCGCTTCCAAAAGCTCGTGGAAATCGCTCCCGCGCCCGCGCTGTCCGCAGCTCTGCGCGGTGAACTGCACGCCGCCGCCGCGCGGCTGGTCGCCCGCGCAGGCTGCCGTGGGCTGGCGACAGTCGAATTCCTGCTATCCGGTGAGCAATTCTTCTTCCTCGAGGTCAATCCGCGCATCCAGGTCGAGCACACCGTCACCGAGGCGGTCACCGGAGTGGACCTGGTGGCCGTCAGCCTCGCCATCGCCGAAGGCGCATCCTTCGACCACCTCGACCTGCCGGCTGGAATCGACAGCTGTGACACCGGCCGTCAACCCGCCGCGGCACACGGTGTCGCGATCCAGACCAGGGTCAACATGGAAACCCTCGACGCCGACGGGTCGGTGATACCGGCTACCGGAACCCTGACGGTGTTCTCGCCGCCGAGCGGCCCCGGCGTCCGCGTGGACACGTTCGGGCGGCCCGGGTTGACCCCGAGCCCGCGCTACGACTCGCTGTTGGCCAAGGTGATCACCCACGTGCACGGCTCGTCGGTTGCCGCAGCGGTGCGCAAAGCGCGCACGGCCCTGGCCGAATTCGCTGTCGAGGGCATCCGCACCAACATCGGGCTACTTCGGGAACTGCTCTCGGAGCAGCGGGTGCAATCCGGCTTGCAATCCGGTCTGGTGACGACGAGCTTCGTCGACGCGCGGCTGCCCGAGCTGGCCGCCGCGTTGTCGGCGCAACACGAAGTCCGGCCGGTGCCGCTCGAGCTGTACGCGGGTGAGCAGGTGCTGCGCGCGCCGATGGCCGGCACCGTCGTCGAAGCTCCGACCGAGGGCGCCGACGTCGCCGCGGGCACCTCGTTGGTGGTGCTCGAAGCGATGAAGATGCAGCATGTGCTGGCCGCGCCGGACGCCCTGCGCATCCAGCGCTGCCTGATCCGGCCCGGGCAGGTCGTCGGCACCGGTGAACCGGTGGTGGTCTTCACCCGCACCGGGATCGGCGCCGCCGACACCGCCGTCGCCGAACTCGATCTCGACCGCATCCGCGCCGATCTCGACGAGGTCCGCCGTCGGCACCTGCTGACCCTCGACGAGGGCCGGCCGGCGGCGGTCGCCAAACGGCACCGGCAGAACCGGCGCACCGCGCGGGAGAACATCGCCGACCTGGTGGATCCGGGCAGCTTCGTCGAATACGGTGCGCTGGCCGTCGCCGCGCAACGCAGCCGGCGCTCCGAGGAGGACCTGATCACCAACACCCCGGCCGACGGCCTGGTTGCGGGGCTGGCCACGATCAACGGGGCCGAGGCGGTCGTGGTGTCCTACGACTACACCGTCCTGGCCGGCACTCAGGGCATGCGCAACCACGCCAAGACCGATCGCGTCTTCGAACTGGCTCGGCGCCGGCAGGTTCCGGTGGTGCTCTTCGCCGAAGGCGGCGGGGGCCGACCCGGCGACACCGACGTCGGGGGCGCCGCCGGATTGGACGTGCCGACGTTCCGCGCGCTGGGCGCGCTGCGCGCCCGGGTGCCGTTGGTGTCGATCGTCTCGGGCCGTTGCTTTGCCGGTAACGCCGCACTCGCGGGCATCTGCGATGTGATCATCGCGACCCCCGACGCGAATATCGGGATGGGCGGCCCGGCGATGATCGAAGGCGGCGGGTTGGGGGTGTGCCGTCCCGAGGACATCGGACCGGTCGACGTGCAACGCCGCAACGGCGTGGTCGGCCTGGTTGCCCGCGACGAAGCGCACGCCGTGGCACTGGCCAAGCGGTATTTGTCGTATTTCCAGGGCAGCCTCGACGACTGGACGGCGCCGGACCCGCGGCTCGCCCGGCATGTGGTGCCGGAAAACCGGCTACGTGCCTACGACGTGCGCCGCGCGATCGAGTCCGTGGTCGACGTCGGCTCGGTGCTCGAGTTGCGGACCGACTATGGCGTCGGAGTGGTCACCGCGCTGGTCCGGGTTGAGGGCATGCCGTTCGGGCTGCTGGCCAACAGCAGTCACCATCTCGGCGGTGCCATCGACGCCGAGGCCGCCGACAAGATCGCCGATTTTCTGATTTTGTGCGAATCGTTCCGGTTGCCGATGATTTCGCTCTGCGACACACCGGGTTTCATGGTTGGGCCGGACGCAGAGCTCGACGGTGCGGTTCGGCGGTTCAGCCGGCTGTTCGTGCACGGGGCGCGGCTGACGGTGCCGTTGGGCATGATCATCGTGCGCAAGGGCTACGGGCTCGGCGCGATGGCGATGGCCGGCGGCTCGTTTCACGCCCCCGACTTCACGATCGCCTGGCCTACCGGCGAGATCGGCGGAATGGGGTTGGAAGGTGCGGTGCGACTGGGATTTTCCAAGGAATTGGCCGCTGTTGCCGATCCGACCGAGCGCCAGATGCTGTTCGACCGCCTGGTCGAAGCCGCCTACCAGCACGGCAAAGCGCTCAGTGCGGCCACTACCTTCGAGCTTGACGAGGTGATCGACCCGGCCGACTCCCGGGCCTGGATTCGACGGCTGGCCTCCCGGTGAGGGATGCTGGTGCCGGTCGCGGTGACGCCGGCAAGCGACGGCTTATCATCGCCACCGCTGAAGGTCTGGCTCGCTGCGACAGCGATGCCCGCAACCGGGCTGTACACCGCGCAATCAATGGCATCACCGGCAATGTCTCGCCAATCGAGCTGCTTACCGCCGGCCTCGGGGCCCAGCGGTGAGTGATGTGGTGCTGGTGGCCGGTGGTCGCGGCGCATTCCGCGGCCGGGCTGCTGCTGCCCGCCCTCGCCGAGCGGCTCGACGCTACCCACCTGATATGGCTCGCCGCCGCCGTAGCCGACTACGCCGGCGGCCGCAGCCTCCTCGACGAGATCCGCATCGACCCGACCGCAGTCTTCAATCAGGAGTGGATCGGTGTCGACCCGTCGGATCCGGTACTGGCCACTTATTTCCTGTTCCGCGACGCCGACCTGGCCGCCCTGCGGCAGGCCCTGCCGACCGTGGCCTGCTGCGACCTGACTGCGATCTGTGCCGAAACCCCATCGGTCGATCCCGCCGTGCGGCCCTCGACCTACCTGTTGCCGCGCGACGACCGCGTGCTGACCCGCGCTGGAATGCTGCGCATGGCCCACGAGCGCCTCGGCGTCGACCCGGTCGAGGTCTCCGGCGGGCACAACACCTACGTCGCCCACTCCCAGGAAGTGGCGCAACTCATCGACCGAGCAATACGACAGCCGGCGGACGCAACACATCGGACCTGATCACACCAGTCTGATGCTGGATCCCGTTGAGAAACAACGCTGAGCGGGGTGTGCTACGTTACTGTGTTACGATGTCGTGTGTGGCGGAGACACTGACGATTCGACTCGACGCCGACGACCGGGCGGTGCTCGAGGCGGCAGCCCGCAGTCAAGGCAAGGGGTTGAGCGCATTCGTTCGAGAGCTGGCCGAAGCTGCGGCCCGGCAGGTGCGGCGGGAGACGATTCGGGCAGAAGGGGACCGAGTGATGGCTCACCTGGCCAAGCACCCCGAAGCACGAAGCGAACTCGATGAGTTCGGGACGCCGCTGACCGACCTGCCGTGAGTCGGCCATCGGCCGGCAGCATCGTGGTAGTTGATTGGCGTGGCGGTGCATTGCCGCGCGAGCCCAGCAGGCTGCGTCCCGCAGTCGTCGTCGAGGACCACGAGTTGTTTCCGGACGAATATCCGAACGTGCTGGTAGTTCCGTTGACCCGCGATGAGGGACTGGCGTACAGGTCGTTTGCCGAGCGTATCGAGCCGACGGTCGAAAACGGCGCCGATGCGACATGCTGGGCGTTGGCCCATCACGTCACCAGCGTGTCGCTGCGGCGTGTCACCCCTACCGACTCGCGGATTACTGCGGTGCAGCTGGAGAGCATCCGCAAACGGATCATGGTCGCGATGGGCGCCACCTGACACCGTCGTGGCCTCCGACGGGGATCTTCACCGGGATGGACGGACGATGGACGGACTTGTGATGCATGTACTCGCTACGTGGTGGCGGCAGCGGGATCTGCGCGGCCGGCAGATCGTGCGGCGTTGGATACGGATCGACAGACTCCGCAGGCGCAGTGCTGCCGGCCCTTATGCGGGAATCGGAAAATCCTGCTGTCGTGATAGGGCTGATCGAAATAATCTGCGGAACAGTCAAGATCACCACCTTCGTCAATCCACCGCAATGGTGAACCGTAACTAGAAAGATCCTTCGGGTGAACGTTGACCACAAGGTCGCTATCGTCACCGGCGGTGGCGGCGGGATCGGCGGCGCGCTGGCCGGCAGGCTTGCCCGACACGGTGCGCGGGTCGTGGTCGCCGATCTGGACGCCGAGTCCGCCCGCAACGTGGCCGACCAGATCAACGCCGCGCACCCCGGCGCGGCCGTAGCCTGCGGCGCAGATGTCTGCGAGACCGCCGAAATCCGGGGGTTGATCGAACTGGCCGAGAGCCAATTCGGTCCGGTGGACTTCTATTTCGCGAACGCCGGGATCACCGGCGCGGTAGGTCTGGAAGTCAGCGAAGCCGATTGGGATCGTAGCCTCGACGTCAATCTGCGCGCGCACATCCGTGCCGCGGCGCTGTTGGTGCCCGGCTGGGCCGAGCGCGGCGCGGGGTACTTCGTCAGCACCGCGTCGGCGGCCGGGCTGCTCACCCAGCTCGGTTCGGCCACCTACTCGGTGACCAAGCACGCGGCCGTCGCCTTCGCCGAATGGCTGAATATCACCTACGGTGATCGGGGTGTGCGGGTGAGCTGTCTGTGTCCGATGGGGGTGAACACCAAGCTGCTCTACGAGGGCGCGAACTCCGGTGATCTGCTCGGTGACCTCGCCACCCGGGCCGTCACCACTGCGGGTGCGGTGCTGGAGCCCGATGTGGTCGCCGATGCCGTGCTGGCCGCCATCGACGAGGAGCGCTTCTTGATCCTTCCGCACCCGCAGGTGCTTCAGATGTACCGACACAAGGGAATCGACTACGACCGGTGGCTGCGCGGCATGCGCCGCTACCAGGCCAGCCTGCAAGGAGACCAGAAATGAGACATCCTCTGTCAACGTCACGCGGCAGGTCGTGTGTTGTGCCGGTTGCGGATGTGGGTG
>NZ_VYIK01000499.1 GCF_008709575.1 Mycobacterium sp. | reverse complement strand
TGGACCTCGACGGGCGTAAACACGCCCTGGGCTGCTGGATCCAAGACAGCGAGGGCGCACGGTTTTGGCAGAAGGTCATCATCGACCTGCGCAACCGCGGAGTGCGCGACATCCTCATCGCCTGCTGCGACGGGTTGACCGGCCTGCCGGATGCGATCCGCTCGATTTACCCCGATACTGTCGTGCAGACCTGCGTTGTACACGTCATCCGCAATGCGATGCGGTTCGTGTCTTACAAGGACCGCAAAAAGGTCGCCTCGTCGATGCGGGCGATCTACAGTGCCCCCACAGTGGATGCCGCCGAGTTGGCGCTTAAGGAATTCGACACCACTTACGGAGCCCAATATCCTGGCGCGGTCGACGTGTGGCGTAATGCCTGGCCCGAATTCGTGCCGTTTCTGGACTATCCGGTGGAGCTACGCAAGATCGTCTATACCACTAACGCGATCGAATCCATAAATTTCCAGCTACGCAAAATCACCAAGAACCGCGGCCACTTCCCGGACAAGGACTCGGCGATGAAGTTGGATCTACTGACGTTTTCGTGGGTGGAATTCATGCTGCCCTCCCTGGTAGTGG
>NZ_VYIK01000498.1 GCF_008709575.1 Mycobacterium sp. | reverse complement strand
TGGATCTGGCACTTGCCGTCGCCGGGCTCGTCCGGGTTTCGCTGAATCCTCGGCTGGCACCTCCCGACTGGGACGGCATCCGTCAAGACTGCCGAGCAGGTGCGGTGATTCTCGACGACCGGATTGACGGTGCGTCGGCGTGGCTACGGGATGTTTCGCGACCCTTCTCCCTCGTTGTCGTCACTGCGCGGTCACATCCGAACGCCCACATCACGATCGACGAGATCATCTCTACTGCAGAGGATTCGGCTATTCTGCCGATACCGGATCCGCAATCGGTGTGTGCGCTGCACTATTCATCGGGTACGACCGGAGCTCCCAAAGGAGCACAGCGCACTCACGCCAACCGGTTGGCCTCCGCGGAGGCTATGCGCCGCCATGTGCTGGAACCCACGCTGGATCCCGTCGCAGGGAATGCTCCGGTGTTTCTGCACGCGGGACCCTTGGTCCACACCAGCGGCCTGTTTGTCCTGCCGATGCTGCAGCTGGGCGCACGGCAGGTGCTTATCGACCACCCGCGGCCCGCCGACATCGTCTCGGCGGTTGCCGCACACGAGGTCAGCCATACCGTGCTGATACC
>NZ_VYIK01000497.1 GCF_008709575.1 Mycobacterium sp. | reverse complement strand
CGACCCGAGGCAGCCGCCGGGGCAACTGGGATCACGAACCCCGCGCCCCACTGCAACCCCACCAGCGCACCGGCCTCATCGGTCTTGGCCCGCAACGCACCGTTGCCGTCCTTGGCGGCCAGCGATCGCAACCCACGCGTGACCGACTTGAACCTGGGTTTTCCCCGCTTACCGAGATGCCAGAGTTTGACCGCGTCGAACGCCCGCGCCCCCAAACTTTGGGCCTCCTGCGCCGGCAGCTGCTCCCGCACCCACGACCGCCGTAGTGACGACGCGTAGGACTGCGCCGCACCCCGATCAAACCCATGCACGGCCTCCACCGCACGAAACGCCGCGCCACGGGCCTTACGCTGGTCCTTGTCGCGGAGCGGCAACTCCCGGGCCGCCTGCCATGCCGGATCGGCCTTCACCGCGCGGGCGCGGTCCAAGAATTCCCCCAGCACCGCGTTATACACCCGCACACCAGCCCGAAACCGAGTCCGGATCACCTTGGCCTGCGCCAGGTCCGGGCGCAGCGCCCAGGACCGCACATGAGTGGGCGCCCCTTTCGCGCGTTTGCGCGCACGCGGTTTGCGCACCG
>NZ_VYIK01000496.1 GCF_008709575.1 Mycobacterium sp. | reverse complement strand
GCGCTGGATCGGCTGGGCGGGCGCACCACGATGACCCGTGACAGCGACACCGGCGTGGGACCCTGCGTGGACCAGCGCGCCGCCTTGGCTAACGCGGCCAAACCCGATGCGATCGTGAGCATCCACGGCGACGGCGGACCCCCGTCGGGCTCGGGATTTCACGTCAACTACTCCAGCCCGCCGCTGAACGAAATCCAAGCCGGGCCCGCCGTGCGATTGGCGACGACGATGCGCGACGCGTTGGCGCTAGCCGGCTATCCGGAGTCCAATTACCTGGGCTCGCAGGGCCTATTCGGGCGAGCGGATCTGGCCGGGTTGAACTGGGCTCAGTACCCGGCCATCCTCGTCGAGCTGGGGAACATGAAAAACCCCGGCGACGCGATCCAGATGGAAAGCGTCGACGGGCGCACGAAATACGCCGCCGCGCTCACCGACGGAATCGTGCGCTATTTGAGTGCTCAAGCACCCGATTCGTAACCGGCTTTCCCCACCGGCCCGCCGACAGCCCCCGACAACGTCACGCGCGGGGGTCGGCGCCGTCCCCGAACCGGGCCAGCGCCAGCGACCCGGCGACGGCGATG
>NZ_VYIK01000495.1 GCF_008709575.1 Mycobacterium sp. | reverse complement strand
AAGCAGGTGAGCCCAGTGCCGACGGGCAAGGTGAAGTGGTATGACCCCGAGAAGGGGTTCGGCTTCCTGTCGCAGGAAGACGGCGAGGACGTGTACGTGCGCTCTTCGGCGTTGCCTGCGGGTGTCGAAGTCCTCAAGGCAGGCCAGCGCGTCGAGTTCGGCCTGGTCACGGGCCGGCGCGGGCCGCAGGCGTTGCGTCTGTAGTTGATCGAGCCGCCACCGAGCCTGGCCCGTTCCCGTCGCGAGGGCGTCGCCGAGCATCGGCACAGCCCCGACGAGCTGCACGGCATGGTCGAGGACATGATCACGCTGCTGGAAACGACGGTGCAGCCCGAGTTGCGCAAGGGCCGGTACCCGGACCGCAAGACGGCCCGCCGGGTCTCGGAAGTCGTCAAGGCGGTGGCCCGCGAACTCGACGCGTGACGGTCGAAGTCTGTTGCCGCACCGGTGATGCGGTCAGTGCCAAAGACGCTGGGTGGCAAGCCTCGCCCCGTGCGCCATCGCCTGCAACTTGGCCCACACCACGGTCGGGACGACCAGCTGGTAGCCGGCGATTGTGCTAATGCCGCAGTCGGTGGCCG
>NZ_VYIK01000494.1:357-582 GCF_008709575.1 Mycobacterium sp. | reverse complement strand
TGCGTCGATGTGCGGCCTGGTCACCTACGCGGTCCGGCGGATGCTGACCGCGATGGGTCTCGCTGGGTCCGACGGATTGTGGAGTCTCACAGCACTGTTGGTGGGTCTGGTGATATGGCTTGAGCCAGTTCGGCTTTCGCTGCAGCTGGGGCAGATCAATATCGTGATCCTCTCGATGGTAACGGCCGATTTGCTGGGTAACGCGCAACGCAAGTGGGCCGGCAT
>NZ_VYIK01000494.1:0-264 GCF_008709575.1 Mycobacterium sp. | reverse complement strand
CGTCGCCACAATAGTCGTGGGGTTCGCATTGCTGCCCACCGGTTCGGCCTATTACTGGCTGCGGGGAGGCTTCCACGATGTCGGCCGGATCTCGGTTGACCCGTGGGCCAACACCAGCGTCAGCGGGCTGCTGACACGGCTGCATGTACCCGCGGCGCCGGCCAACGCGGTGGCGGTGGTACTCGCGGTGGTTGCGTTGAAACTTGCCGCGACAACCTACCGGCGCGGCCATCACGTTTTGGCGCTCGCGCTCGGCGGCTTGGC
>NZ_VYIK01000493.1 GCF_008709575.1 Mycobacterium sp. | reverse complement strand
ATGACCCAACTCAACAAAATGCCGCTTGACAAACCAATTCATGGGATGTCTCACACCGGTCTGGGACGCCGAGGGTGCTCTTCCCACTAAGACGGGCACTGGCATGGCCGAACAATCTTGGGCGCGTGAGCATTACGAGCAACTGACGAAGGTCACCGGCCAGCTCGACATTGACGGCGTGATAACCGAGTTCGACGGAGGCGGTTGGCGCGATCATTCCCGCGGCCCCCGCGACGCCAGCACGCTCACCACGTGGGGCGGTCATGTGATCACCGGTGCCGTAATGGCGAGCGGCCGTGCGTTCGGAATGTGCCGGTATTGGGCCCCGGACGGTCGAGTCACATTGGAGGGCGCATACGTCGTTGAGGACGGCTCACTGCGTCATGTCGACATCAATCGGGCTCCGCCACCGGCGGTGCTGATGCGCACTGGCGAAACCTACACGCTGGAATTGGTAGGACACCTCCCGATTCACGGCACCGTGCGATCGTCATTGTGGATCTCAATGGCCGACGGGTTGCCGTACGGGGTCATGGATGCGTCACGGGCCTACACCGTCAGCTGGGCACGAGTCGAGTGGGA
>NZ_VYIK01000492.1:341-582 GCF_008709575.1 Mycobacterium sp. | reverse complement strand
AAATCCCTCGCGCCGGTCCGTCCGGATTGGATAACGCTACGGCGCGCCGGGTAGTTCCTCCGACACCGAGTTGCTGTAGCGTTCCGGTAGCCGGCCAGCACGTTCATGATACCGAGAGCTGTCGGATAGCAGGTTAAGGTCGACATCGTGCCCGGCCGTGCGCGACCACAACCGTGCCGTTGGTGCGGACGCGCCATCGTCGACAGCGCGGTGGGCCGGCGCCGCTGATGGCTGGCGCTGA
>NZ_VYIK01000492.1:0-212 GCF_008709575.1 Mycobacterium sp. | reverse complement strand
AACTCCTCGGCGTCCCGCGAGAAATCAAGCAGGTACCCGCCGCCCGGGCAACCGGCGACGATCCGATCGCGATCGTGGGGATGTCGTGTCGTTTCCCCGGCGGGGTGGATTCACCGGACGATCTGTGGGACATGGTGGCCAACGGCCGCGACGTGATATCGGACTTTCCCGCCGATCGGGGATGGGACCTGGCCGGGCTCTTCGACCCCGAC
>NZ_VYIK01000491.1 GCF_008709575.1 Mycobacterium sp. | reverse complement strand
GCGGCCTTTTCGGTCGACAGTGTGGTGATCTGCGGTGAGAGGCCCAACCGCAGCAGCGCGCGGCTGGCGATTTTGGCGTGCCCGAACGAGGCGCCTTGTTTGTGGTGCCCGTAGACCGGGCGCAAAAGCGAGTCGATGTCCAAAAATGCGCGCTCCTGGATGCCGGGCAACAGCGGCGTGCGTGCCGCGAGTGCCACCAGGTGCTCGCGGGCCACCGCGGCCAGCTGGTTGGCATGCCCGAAGGTGAACTCGCGCAGAAAGATCCCCAACGTCGAGGGCGCATACACCTCGTCGAACACCCGTGGCGTGCCGCCTGCGCGTAACACGTTGGCATCGTCGATGCTGTCCGCGCCGCACATCATGCCCGCGATGATCGTGGTCAGCTTTCCCACCGGGTTGACCGCACCTGAGGCCACCCGTGTGCTGGGTAACTCGACATGCTCGCCGATCAAACACGAAAGACCGGTCTGCTCAGCCAGTTCCAGCGCCGGCACCAAACCTGTCGCCGACACCAAATTCGGCTCGTCGAACACCGCGGACTCGACGCTGAAGGTATACGATGATCGCACCGAGAATGCCTTCCGAA
>NZ_VYIK01000490.1 GCF_008709575.1 Mycobacterium sp. | reverse complement strand
ATTGCATCCAGGGCTGCGCATTTCCCAGATTCACGACCCTAGACGCAATTTCAACACCGCTGGGGTGTGACCAGACTTTGACAGCGGCGCCGGCTGCCGGCTGACTCAAGACAGCGAATGCGGGAAACCCGCGTCGTGGTGGGAAAAGCCGTTGTGATCCTGCTGCCACACATGCGAGGTGGCCGGCGGCCCGGTTCCGGCCTCGCCGTCCCCGACGACACCGGCCACCAGCATTCGGGTTGTCGAAGGCCGCGACGTAGGCGTGGGCCGGGGAGTAGCCCGGTTCTCCACCCTCGTGGACTGAGCCCGGCACCTCCGGGGCGATGTGGCTGGGCGCGCCGCCCGGGAACGAGAATCGGCGAAACAGCATGTGCATGCCGTGCTCGTCACGGGCCGCCCCGATGTGGTGCGCCAATGCCCGAGCAGCCGGGGGTCGCAGTGGCTCGCGCAGCATCGGGTTTGTCCGGCAGGTAGATCTGCCCGGTGCCGATATGTATCAACACGCCTCTACTGTCAAGGCTATGACCGAGATCTCCGACGAGGACCTGGCCGGGCTTCGTACCGTCGGCGACGTCGTGGAGTACATC
>NZ_VYIK01000048.1:15898-30717 GCF_008709575.1 Mycobacterium sp. | reverse complement strand
GTCGAGAAAACTCTGCGTTTGCTCGTGCGTAGCGGCAGCGCTCTGCTGCTGCAGAGCATACTGCTGTCGCAAGATATTGATTGTTTTCCTCAGCTCAGCGGCCTGCCGCAAGAGGTCGGCGGCACGGTCCTGCTGGTATTTGAGGTTCATGACCTGGCCGACGCTCTGCTGGCTGAGCTGGAAAGGTATCGAGCTGTGGTCCAGCGGTGTGCCCAGCGGTCGGGTGATCGACTGCACCTTGGCGATGCCGGGGGTGTGGAACACGCTTTTGGCCACCCTCTCCAGGACCAGCATGTCGGCCGGATCGCGCAGGTCGTGGTTCGCCTCGACCATCAACAGTTCCGGATTCAGCCGGGCCTGCGAGAAATGCCGTTCGGCGGCGGTATAGCCGACCTTGGCCGGGGTGGCGGCGGGCAAGTACGGCTTGGAGTCGTAGCTCGTGGTGTACCCCGGCAGGGCAAGCAGACCGATCAGCGCGGCCGCGATCGTCACGACGAGGATGGGCCCCGGCCAACGAACGATGGCGGTGCCGAGGCGCCGCCAGCCCCGGGTGCGCATGGTGACCTTGGGTTCGAACAGACCGAACCGACTGCCCACCGCGAGGACGGCAGGGGCCAGGGTGAGCGCGGAGAAGACCGAAACCAGCATTCCCACCGCGGCAGGAACGCCCATGGACTGAAAGTAGGGTTGGCGAGCGAACTTCAGGCAGAACACGGCGCCGGCGATGGTCAGGCCCGACCCCAGGATCACGTGAGCGGTCCCGTCGAACATCGAATCGAAAGCCTTCTCACGATCAGCGCCGGCTCCGCGCGCCTCGTGATACCGGCCCATGACGAAGATCGCGTAATCCGTGCCGGCAGCGATGGCCAGCAAAGTCAGGATATTGACCGAGAACGTCGACAGGCCGATCAGATTGGCGTTTCCCAGCACGGCAACGACGCCCCGCGCCGCGGCCAGTTCCACCAGGACGGTGATCAGCAGCAAGATCGTGGTGACGACGGACCGATAGACCCACATCAACATCGCGATGATCACCACGAACGTGATGAGCGTGACCTTGAGCAGCCCCTTGTTGCCGACCTCGAACTGATCGGTGAGAAGGGGAGCCGCGCCGGACACGTAGGCTTTGACCCCCGGTGGCGGCGGGGTGCGGTCGACGATGTCGCGTATCGCGTTGACCGACTCACTCGACCGGGCGTCACCTTGATTACCCGCCAGATAGACCTGCACCAGGGCGGACTTTCCGTCGTTGCTCTGGGACGCCGAGGCCGTTAAGGGATCTCCCCAGAAATCCTGGATGTGCTCGACGTGCTTCGTGTCGGCCTCGAGCCGGCGGATCAGGGTGTCGTAGAACCGGTGGGCGTCATCACCGAGGGGGTGGTCGCCCTCCAGCACGATCATGGCCGCACTGTCGGAATCGAACTGCTGAAAGACCTTGCCGATATGCTTCATCGCCTGATACGCCGGCGCGCTGGGCGAACTCACCCCCACCTGATGCGCCTTGGCCACGGCTTCCAACTTCGGCACCGCAACGTTGGTGACGACAGTGACGCCGAGCCAAAACAGGATGATCGGCACCGCAAGCCGGCGGATGGCGTGCGGCACGGCGTGCCGCGGGGCCTGGTGGCTGCTCATCCGGATTTGTCGAGGCAGAAGGTGTAGGCGTTCACTTCGTTGACGGTCCTCTCGTCCTTGACCTCGTCGTTGATGATGATGCGGCAGCCCAGGGTGCTGCTGTTACCTTGCGCTGTCAGGTTGGCGACGACCGCGGGGTCTGTCGTGACGATCTCGTAGCGCCACGGCAGCGGTGCCCGGTCGATCCGCTGCGGCGCGGCGTGGACGTCTTGGTAGTTGATGGTCGCCACCGTGCCGGGGTCACCGAAGACCTCGTAGATCACATGCTTGGGGTTGAACGGAACGCTGTCGTTGAGGACGCCGGTCGGCGTCGAGGTGTCGTTGTGTGAGCCGAAGATGCCGTGCAGCCGGTACACCCCCATTCCGGCGAGGACCACCACGACAACGGTCACCCACACCATCCACCAGCGCCTGATCAGGCCGGTTATTGAACCGGTTGTTGAAGACCTCTGCACTCGTCGGCCTTTCGATCACCAGTGGAGTAACCACTCAGCTGTGACGCCATGTCAATTGCGGCGGGAGTACATTGCCGGCTGCGGTACGGTACGGGACTGGACTATACAAGAAACGCCGCCGTTCACACCGCACGAGCCAACGAAGGACATCGCGTTACCCGACAGGCCGGGTGAGGCTGGGCAGGATGACGTCGTCGACGAGGGTCAGCACGGTCTGCGGAGTGGGCGGACGGCCCGTGAGGATGAACCGGAAAAGGAGGTACCCGGGCAGCAGATCCCAGAGGTCGTCGCTGATGGCGGCTTCTTGGATCTCACCACGCTCGACGGCCTGCCGCAGGACGTGGCAGATCACGGCTTTGCGCTGCCCGATGAACTGGTGCTGCATGACGTCGTTGAGCGCCGGGTTGCGCGACATCTCGACCATGACCGCGCGGATGGTGCTGGTGTGCTGGTGGGCCTGCTGGCAGACACCCTCCCCCAGCCGCAGCAGGTCGCCCCGCAGCGTGCCGGTATCCGGCGGAACCGCGACCTGCCGCATACCCTCGATGAACGCCGCCAAGACCAATTCGGCTTTCGACGGCCAGCGCCGGTAGACGGTGGCCTTGCTGGCCCGGGCGGTAGCCGCGACCTCGTCCACCGTCAACCGGTCATATCCGTGTTCCTGCAGCAGCCGCAGCGTCACCGCCAACAGCTCGGTCTCCCGGGGGGACCAAGGTGAGGAATCCGCGACGCGTGCGGCAACCGGAGGCACAGCGCCCACGATAGAACTGTCCGGCCAGTACCGCCCAGTACCGTACTGTTCCGCTTCCGCTGGTTTCGGCGTCGTGGCCGGTGGGTCGGTCACCGACCCGGGCGCGCACGCCGCCGTCGAGGGTCGCGCAATCCACGGTGCGTCACTGCGGCAACTCGCGTCACTTGCTGCGTACTCTCGACACTGGAAACATGCCGGGACTCAGGAGTGGATAGTGCGACTGAGGACACAGACTGGCGGGTGGCTGCTGGCCGTCTTGGTGACGGTGGCCGGCTGCAGCTCGACGGTGGACGGTAAACCGGTGGCCGCCCCCGGCGCGGGAGCCGGCCAGCCCGCCTACTCCGAAACCGGGCCGTCTGTCCCCCCGCCCGTTGCCCACCTGCCCCACCCCGCACCGACGAGCCCGACCACACCGGCCGGGGCCATTCCGCTGCCGCCCGACCAAAACGGCTACGTGTTCATCGAGACCAAGTCGGGCCAAACGCGCTGCCAGATCAACGCCGAGAACGTCGGCTGCGAGGCGGAGTTCACCGACTCCCCGATGCAGAACGGCGAGCACGCCAACGGCATCAACGTCACCGCCGGCGGAGCGGTGCAATGGGTGCTGGGCAACCTCGGCGACATGCCCACGGTCACGATCGACTACCGCACCTACGACGCCGAAGGCTGGACGATCGCGGCCAGCGAAAGCGGCACCCGCTTCACCAACAACCGCACCGGCCACGGAATGTTCGTCAGCATCGAACACGTCGAGACATTCTGAACCAAAGCCCTTGGCCTAGGCTGTCGATCGTGGACTTTCGGGTTTTCGTCGAACCGCAACAAGGCGCCAGCTACACCGACCAGCTCGCGGTCGCGCAGGCCGCCGAATCACTGGGGTTCTCCGCGTTTTTCCGATCCGACCACTTTGTGGCGATAAGCGGGGACGGAATGCCCGGCCCCACCGATTCCTGGGTGACGCTGGGCGGCATCGCCCGGGAAACGTCGTCGATCCGGCTGGGCACGCTGGTCACCTCGGCAACGTTCCGCCACCCCGGGCCGTTGGCGATATCGGTCGCTCAGGTCGACCAGATGAGCGGTGGGCGGGTGGAGTTCGGAATCGGGACAGGCTGGTACGAGCGTGAGCACGAGGCCTACGCGATTCCGTTCCCGCCGCCCGGTCAGCGATTCGCCCGGCTGACCGAGCAACTCGAGCTCATCACCGGGTTGTGGACCACACCCGTTGGTGAAACGTTCGACTACGCGGGAGCCAATTACGCGCTGCAGAATTCGCCCGCGCTGCCCAAACCGGTGCAGCGGCCCCATCCACCGATCATCATCGGCGGCCTGGGTGCCAGGCGGACACCGATGCTGGCCGCGACATTCGCCGACGAGTTCAACGTCCCGTTCGCGTCACTGGAGACCGTTCGAACCCAGTTCGACCGGGTCCGCGCCGCCATGGCGGCCAATGGCCGATCCGGGGACTCAATGACGTATTCAGCCGTTTTCGTAGCTTGCGCCGGCAGCGACGACGAGGAGATCACCCGCCGCGCTGCGGCCATCGGACGCGACCCGGAGGAGTTGCGGGCGAGCTCACCGCTGGCGGGCACTCCGAACGAGATCGTCGACCGGTTGGGCCCATTCGGCGAGATCGGCGTAGCACGGGTGTACTTGCAATTGCTGGACATGGCTGATTTGGAGCATCTGGCCCTGTTCGCCGAGAAGGTGCTGCCGCAGTTCTGACCCGGCGTCCGAAGCCAGTAGGATCGGTCCGTGGCCCGCAGTGGTCCCTCCGACGACCCGAGCAATCAGCCGACCCAGATTGCCGATTACAGCGCGATCGGACGACGACCGGGGTTACCGACCCCGGCAGAATCGGGCGCAGCGCCGGGTCCCGAACAGCCCCCGAGCCCGTGGTATCGCCAGCGCTCGTTGCTGGCCGCCTGGGCCACGCTGGTCGTAATCCTGATCGCCTTGATCATCTACGGACTCGTCGAAGTGTTCACCGGTGGTGGCGGCAGCGTCCCCACCACCACGTCGTCGACGACCCCCCGCACCTCGGCGACCACGTCGTCGACAACGGCGAGCACCATCCCTACCTCCACGACCACCGCTGCACCGCCCGCTCTCCCGTCGGAAGCACCGCCGCCGGCAGTCACCAACGCTCCCGTCGAACCGCAGCCGTGGCGGCCGATACCGCACCATGAGCTGCCCGAGCTGCCGAAGCTGCCGCCGCTGCCACCGCTGCCGTCGGTGATCACGATCCCGCCGCTGCCGACGGTGATCACCCTCCCGCCGCACCTCTGAGTCGGCCGATCGGCGCGCGGTCCACCGGCGTGGCAGCGGTGCTTTCGCCGACCTCGCGGCTAGCATCAGCGGCCATGGCCGGCTACGAACCCCCGGACAGCAGCGGCGACGAACCGACGCGATATGCCAACTACGGGCCAGGTGGCGACGAACCGACGCAGTACGCCGACTACGGCGCGGATCAGATCGATCCGCACGACGATGCGGAGCCCGATGCCGAATCGACACCCTGGTATCGCAAGCCCGCTGCGCTGATCGCCTGGGGAGCGGCTACGGCAACCCTGATTGCGCTGATCATCTGGGGAGCTGTCACGCTGCTCGGCAGCGACACCGGCGGCCCGGCGATGACCAGCTCGTCCACCACGACGACCATCAGCCCGACAACGACGACAACCACTCTCACCTCGAGCGCGGCGCCGGTCGCGCCGCCCGCGGCGACGACGACAACGACAACAACGACGCCCCCCACGACCACGACCACGACCACGATCACGACCACGACCACCACCACGACGCCCCCCACGACCACCACCACCACGACGCCCCCCACGACCACGACCACCACCACAACAAGCGGGCAGCCCGGCGCATTCACCCTGCCGTCGGTGATCACGTTGCCGCCGTTGCCGAGCGTGATCACGTTGCCGCCGGGTCTCTGAGATGTTGACAGGTTCGCGGCACTAGCCGATACGATCGGCCCCTGTGGGGGGTAACCGGCCATCCGACGACGAGGGGGCAGCACAACTCGGCGACGACACCGCCCGGTTGCTACCCCCGACCGAAGACCCCACACCGTGGTATCTCAATCCGTGGGTGCTGACGCTGTGGGGCCTGACCGTGCTGGCCCTGATCGCGGCGATCGTCTACGGCCTGGTGGTGCTGGCTATCGGGGGCGCAGGCGGCCCCCCGCCGACCCGCCCGGGCCCGACACCGAGCACGACCACCACGACCACGACCACCACGGCGACCACGACCACCACAGCGACCACGACCACCACAGCGACCACGACCACCACAGCGGGTGTTCCCCCCGGGACGACCTTCGCACCGCCCATAACCAGCCCGCTGCCGGCTGAGACTCCTCGCCACTACTGGTGGGACGATTATCTGCCCAAGCTCCGGCTTCCCGGTCTTTAGTCCTGAACTGCCCGGGCGCGCAGCGTCGGTTCTCGTCGCTGCCGGACAGGTGTCACTATGAGATGCCGAGCAGGTTGAGCACAGCCGAGGACTAAGGTACCTGATAGCAACATCTATCCAGGTTGCTGGCTGGCAACCGGAAGTGGAGAGGCGCTCCGTGCAGACGCAAATGCTGATCAGACTCGTCGTGGGCCTGGGCATTACGCTGATCGTCGGCTTGTTTGCCCTTCGCCGAATCAGCTGGCTGGCCAGACTGGTGGCGTCCGGTCAGCCGGCCAGCGGCCGCGCCGACCACGTCGGCAGGCGAATCTGGGCCGAGCTCTCCGAGGTGTTCGGGCAGCGCCGCCTGCTGAAATGGTCGATACCCGGGATGGCCCACTTCTTCACGATGTGGGGCTTTTTCATCCTGCTCAGCGTCTACATCGAGGCTTACGGCTTGCTGTTCCAGCCAAATTTTCACATCCCGATCATCGGCCGCTGGGACGGCCTGGGCTTCCTGCAAGACTTCTTTGCCACGGCCGTGTTCTGCGGCATCGTCACCTTCGCGATCATCCGCACGGTGCGCAACCCGCGCGAACTCGGCCGCGCGTCGCGGTTCTACGGCTCGCACACCGGTGGCGCCTGGTTGATCCTGTTCATGATCTTCAACGTCATCTGGACCTACGCGCTGGTGCGCGGGTCGGCGGTCAACAACGGCACACTGCCCTACGGCAAAGCGGCGTTTCTCTCGCAGTTTTTCGCCGCGATCCTGCGTCCACTCGGCCCTACCGGCAACGAAATCCTGGAGACGGTGGCCCTGCTGCTGCACATCGGCGTCATGCTGGCGTTTTTGATCATCGTGCTGCATTCCAAGCACCTGCACATCTTCCTGGCACCGATCAATGTCGTGTTCAAGCGGCTGCCTGACGCGCTCGGGCCGTTGCAGCCGATCGAGTACGACGGCAAACAGATCGACTTCGACAATCCGCCCGAGGATGCCGTATTCGGCCGCGGCAAGATCGAGGACTTCACCTGGAAGGGCATGCTCGACTTCGCCACCTGCACCGAATGCGGCCGCTGCCAGTCGCAGTGTCCGGCCTGGAACACCGGCAAGCCGCTGTCGCCCAAGCTCGTCATCATGGACCTGCGTGACCACTGGATGGCCAAAGCCCCCTACCTCCTCGGTCAGCGGGAGATCAGCGACGGCGGACCTGGCGACTCCGGCCACGGCGCAGGCCATCATGTTCCCGAATCCGGGTTCGGCCGGGTGACCGGCTCCGGGCCCGAGCAGGCCAGCCGACCGCTGGTGGGCACCGCCGAGCAGGGTGGGGTCATCGACCCCGATGTGCTGTGGTCCTGCGTGACCTGCGGCGCCTGCGTCGAGCAGTGCCCGGTGGACATCGAGCACGTCGATCACATCGTCGATATGCGCCGCTACCAGGTGATGATGGAGTCGGAATTCCCCAGTGAGCTCTCCGGGCTGTTCAAGAACCTGGAAGCCAAGGGCAACCCGTGGGGCCAAAACGCCGGCGACCGCACCAACTGGATCGACGAGGTCGACTTCGACGTCCCTGTTTACGGCCAAGACGTGGACAGCTTCGACGGCTACGAATACCTGTTCTGGGTGGGCTGCGCGGGCGCCTACGACGACAGGGCCAAAAAGACCACCAAAGCCGTCGCCGAGCTGCTGGCCACTGCCGGAGTGAAGTACCTGGTGCTGGGAGCCGGGGAATCCTGCACCGGCGACTCCGCGCGCCGGGCGGGTAATGAATTCCTGTTCCAACAGTTGGCCCAGCAGGCCGTCGAGACTCTGGACGGGGTCTTCGAGGGGGTGGAGACCGTCGACCGCAAAATCGTCGTCACCTGCCCGCACTGCTTCAACACCCTCGGTCGCGAGTACCGGCAACTCGGCGCCAACTACACGGTCTTGCACCATACCCAGCTGCTCAACCGGCTGGTGCGAGACCAGAAACTGGTGCCGGTGACCCCGGTCGGGAGCGGCCCGTCGATCACCTACCACGACCCCTGCTATCTGGGTCGGCACAACAAGGAGTACATGGCGCCCCGCGAGCTGATCGGGGCCTCCGGGGCGACGCTGACGGAGATGGCGCGGCACGCCGAGCGCAGCTTCTGCTGCGGTGCCGGCGGAGCACGGATGTGGATGGAAGAGCACATCGGCAAGCGGATCAACCACGAACGGGTCGACGAGGCGCTGGCCACTGGCGCCACCACGGTGGCTACCGCCTGCCCGTTTTGCCGGGTGATGGTGACCGACGGTGTCAACGACCGCGCCGAAGCCGCCGGACGCGACGACGTCGATGTGCGCGACGTGGCAAATCTGCTGCTGGAGTCCATCGACCGCAGCAAGGTCACGTTGCCGGCAAAGGGCACGGCAGCACAACAGGCCGCCAAGTCCGCACCCGCGGCGCCGGCCGCACCGGTCGAGGAGACCGTGGAAACCGCCACCGTTTCAGAAACTGTGGCTCCCGCTCCGGAGAAGACCGCCAAAGCTGTTACCGGTCTGGGCATCGCCGCCGGCGCCAAACGACCGGGCGCCAAAAAGACGACGCCGCCCCCGGCGGCGCCGCAAGCCGAATCGAAAACACAACCGGCGCAAGATGAACCACCGGCCGCACCGGCCGCGCCGGTTAAGGGCCTGGGCATCGCCGCCGGCGCCAAACGACCGGGCGCCAAAAAGACGACGCCGCCTCCGGCTGCGCCGCCAACCGAATCGAAAACCCAACCGGCGCAAGATGAGCCACCGGCCGCACCGGCCGCGCCGGTTAAGGGCCTGGGCATCGCGCGCGGTGCGAGGCCACCGGGCAAGCGTTGAGCCGACTTGAGCGAATTTTGAGTGGACAGCCATGGCACCATAGTTGACGTGACTACTCATCAGCTGCCGTGGCGCGCTACCGAACATCCGCAGCGGCACCGCACGTTCGCGCAGTCGTCGAAGCTGCAGGACGTGCTTTACGAGATCCGCGGCCCGGTGCACGATCACGCCGCGCGGCTGGAGGCCGAGGGCCACCGCATCCTCAAGCTCAATATCGGCAACCCGGCGCCGTTCGGTTTCGAGGCGCCCGACGTGATCATGCGCGACATGATCCAGGCGCTGCCGTATGCCCAGGGCTATTCGGACTCCAAGGGGATACTGTCGGCACGGCGCGCGGTGGTGACCCGCTATGAACTCGTCGACGGCTTCCCGCGCTTCGACGTCGACGACGTCTATCTGGGCAACGGGGTCTCCGAACTGATCACACTGACACTGCAGGCCCTGCTCGACAACGGCGACCAGGTGCTGATTCCGGCACCGGACTATCCGTTGTGGACCGCGTCGACCTCCCTGGCCGGCGGGACCCCGGTGCATTACCTGTGCGACGAGACCCAGGGCTGGCAGCCCGACATCGCCGATTTGGCAGCCAAGATCACCGAGCGCACCAAGGCGCTGGTGGTCATCAACCCCAACAACCCGACCGGTGCCGTCTACAGCCGCGAAGTCCTGGAGCAGATCGCCGATTTAGCGCGTGAGCACCAACTGCTGCTGCTCGCCGACGAGATCTACGACAAGATCCTCTATGACGACGCCCAGCACATCAACATGGCCTCAGTCGCGCCGGATCTGTTGTGCCTGACCTTCAACGGCTTGTCGAAGGCGTACCGGGTGGCCGGGTATCGGGCCGGGTGGGTGGCGATCACCGGACCGAAAGACCACGCCAGAAGCTTCATCGAAGGCATTGATCTGCTGGCGAATATGCGGTTGTGCCCCAATGTCCCGGCCCAGCATGCCATCCAGGTTGCGCTGGGCGGCCATCAAAGCATCGAGGACCTGGTGCTACCCGGCGGCCGGCTGCGCGAACAGCGCGATGTGGCCTGGACCAAACTCAACGAAATCCCTGGGATCTCCTGCGTCAAACCCGCCGGCGCGTTGTACACGTTCCCGCGACTGGATCCCGAGGTGTACGACATCACCGACGACGAGCAGCTTGTCTTGGACCTGCTGTTGTCGGAGAAGATCCTGGTCACCCAGGGAACCGGGTTCAACTGGCCGGCACCGGACCACCTGCGGATCGTGACTCTACCGTGGTCGCGCGACCTGGCCAACGCGATCGAGCGGCTGGGGAACTTCTTGTCCAGCTACCGGCAGTGATCGCCGCCGACGCCGGTCAACTGAGCTCGAGCAGCTGCAGCAGGTAGTCGCCGTACCCCGACTTGAGCAACGTGCGGGCGCGCTGGGCCAGCTGGTCGTCGTCGATGAAACCCATGCGCCAGGCAACTTCCTCCGGCATGCCGATCTTGAGCCCCTGACGGCGTTCCAGCGTTCGGACATAGTCGCTGGCGTCCAGCAGCGAATCGAACGTTCCGGTGTCCAGCCATGCGGTGCCGCGGGCCAGCACCTCGACAGTCAGCCGCCCCTGATTGAGATAGACGCGGTTGATGTCGGTGATCTCGTACTCGCCGCGCGCCGACTTCTGCAGCCCGCGAGCGATCTCGACGACGTCGTTGTCGTAGAAATACAGCCCCGGAACCGCGTACTGCGACTTGGGGGTGGCCGGTTTTTCCTCCAACGACAGCGCCACACCGTCGGGGCTGAATTCGACCACCCCGTATGCCGACGGATTTGCCACCCAGTAGGCGAAAATGGCGCCGCCGCTGACTGATTGGAAGCGAGTCAAGTCAGTGCCCAGGCCGGGACCATGAAAAATGTTGTCCCCCAGAGCTAGAGCTACCGAGTCAGTACCGATGTGCTTGGCCCCGAGCACGAATGCCTGGGCCAGACCTTCGGGGCGCTCCTGGACGGCGTAACCGATGTTGATACCGAACGCTGATCCGTCGCCGAGCAGCCGCTGAAACGACGGCGCGTCGTGGCCGGTGGTGATCACCTGAATGTCGCGGATGCCCGCCATCATCAGCGTGGACAACGGATAATAGATCATCGGTTTGTCGTATACCGGCAGCAACTGCTTGCTGGTTCCCATGGTGATCGGATACAGGCGGGTGCCCGAGCCGCCGGCCAGGATGATTCCACGCATGCCTTGCTCCTCACTCCGCGGTCTCAGTCGACCAGGTCGGCCTCGGTGAGTTCGGTCGCCGCGAGTGCTGCGGCCAGGTTCTCATGACGGAACACCGACGTCACCTGGTCGTGGACGACCCGAAACGCCGACGCGGCCGTAGTGCCGGCATCGGGATTGTCGGGACTGCTGATCTTTTGTTCGACGACGACGACGCCGTCGTGAACGTACATCCGGCCCGGGTCGACGGTCTTCGTGGTGGCGGCGGCCCACTTGCGCAAGGCGTCGTGGCCCTGGGCGGCGCCGTGGGAGTCACCGATTTCGATGTCGTCGCTGGACAGAGCGACCAACGTCGCGATGTCCGACGCGTTGAGCGCGTCATGCCATGCCAGAACTGTGGCGATCTCCGATGTGGTCATGATCTGCAAACTACCGAGTGCGTCCCGGTCAGAACGGTGTGCGGTCGAGCCAATGCTGCCACACCGGGGCATCGCCGGAGATGGCGATGTCGGCGTCGGTTACCGGGACTCGGCGCAGCACGGCCAACAGCAGGTCGGTGGCGGGGCCGCGCAGCGCCACCGTCGCCGCACCGTGGTCGTGTGACCAGGTGATCCGGCCCGCGTCGGCGCGGATCATCCACTCACCGCCGATCCCCAGCCCGGGATCGGTCGCCTGCAGATGCACGGTGCTGCCGTCGTCGAGCGGCAGCGGTGCGCCGTCGCGCCCGGCCTGCGCGGCAACCCGTTCCAGCGACTCACTGATCGCATCGGCGGCCAACTCGGCTGCCAGGGTGTAGTCGATCCCCAGCGCCATCGCGGCGTCGGCGCGGTGCACGGTCACCTCGTGCAGCCGACGCCGTACCCACCAGTACGCCGGCCGCGTTCCGAGGAACGTCCACACCGGGGTCTGCAGGCCGGCCTGCTCGACCGCGTCGATCAACAGCTGCGCGCCGTCGTGCAGCCACCCGATGGCGTCGTCGGGCTCCGGCGGCGGCTTGCCGCCCGCGACGCTGCGCGGGTCGAGGAAGTGCTCGACCCGGTCGGTGATGATCTGGGCTGCCCAGCGATCGCCGCGGCCCACATGGCGAAACAGTTGTGCCAGTGTCCAGTCCGGACAGGTCGGCACCGGCGTCGACGGGTCGCCGCCGCGGATCACCTCCCCGAACGCACGGTTTTGGTCGACTAAGGCTGCGGCAAAGTCCACGCAGCTAGGCTACCCGCCGACCCAGGCCGTATACCCGCCAGCCGGCGCGTTGCCAACGCCCGACGTCGAGGCAGTTGCGGCCGTCGACGATCACTCGCGCCCGCACCTGTGTGGCGAGGTCATCCGGGTCGAGCTCGACGAACTCGGGCCATTCGGTGAGCACCAGCACCGCGTCGGCGCGCTCGCAGGCTTCGGCGACCGATACCGCGTAGCTCAACGTGGGGAACAATTTCTGCGCGTTCTCCAGGGCCTTGGGGTCATAAACGCTGACCGTGGCGCCGTTGAGCTGCAGCTGCCCGGCGACGTTGAGAGCCGGTGAGTCGCGTACGTCGTCGGAG
Source organism: Mycobacterium sp. (assembly GCF_008709575.1). Lineage (GTDB taxonomy): Bacteria > Actinomycetota > Actinomycetes > Mycobacteriales > Mycobacteriaceae > Mycobacterium. The sequence goes on along the minus strand of NZ_VYIK01000048.1, from coordinate 17,924 downwards.
TCGGGTTTGAAGGCCGCGCCGAGCACTGCGATGGTGGCGCCCAGCAGCGAGCCGCCGCACGCGGTAGCGGCCAGTTCGACCATCCGGGTGCGACGGCGCATATTGATGTTGTCGACTTCGCGCAGAAAAGTCAGCGCCTGATCGGCTCCCAGCTCCCCGGCCCGGGCCATGAACGCGCGGATATCTTTAGGCAGACAACCGCCACCGAAACCCAGTCCGGCGTTGAGGAATCGACGTCCGATGCGCGGGTCGTGCCCCAGCGCGTCCGCCAGAAGAGTGACGTCGGCACCCGCCGCCTCGCACACCTCGGCGATGGCGTTGATGAACGAGATCTTCGTTGCCAGAAAGGCGTTGGCAGCGACTTTCACCAATTCGGCGGTCTGCAGATCCGTCACCAGAAACGGCACACCGGCTTCCAGCAAGGGTCGGTAGAGCTCGCGGACAACCGCCTCCGAACGGGTGGAATCGGGCTGCACACCAACCACGATGCGGTCGGGCCGTAGGGTGTCGTGCACCGCGAAGCCTTCGCGCAGAAACTCCGGGTTCCATGCCACCTCCACGTCGATTCCGGGCGGCGCGATGCCACGGGCCCGCCGGACCAGCTCGGCGGCGGTCCCCACCGGCACCGTGGATTTGCCGATGATCACCGCCGGCCGGGTCAGACACGGCACCAGCGAGTCGATGACAGCGTGCACATGGCGCAGATCGGCGCCGTATTCGCCGCTTTTTTGCGGGGTGCCCACTCCCAGGAAATGCACGTCGGCGAATTCGGCCGCCATCTCGTAGTCGGTGGTGAACCGCAGGCGGCCTGCAGCGATATTGTCGGTCAACATCTTCCGCAGACCGGGCTCGTAAAACGGAACGTCGCCGCCGGCTAATTTGGCCACCTTGCCCGGGTCGATGTCGACTCCGACGACTTCGTGCCCGAGTTCGGCCATCCCGGCGGCGTGGGTCGCACCCAGATAGCCGGTGCCGAAGACGGTGCAGCGCATGACACCGTGTGTAGGTGTTTGCGGCGAGCTGATCGTGGCGCGACACTGTCCATCAGGCGAACGTCAGATGACAGTTCTGCTGCCGACCGCCGGGCGGGGAATGTCCGGATCGCGGCCGTGACCTCTGTCACCGCGGACACCGGATTCGACCGGCCACCCCTCAGCGGTGGGCCTAGAAGTTCTGGTAGGAGCGTGACGGGGTGGGTCCACGCTGGCCCTGGTACTTCGACCCGGCCCGCGCACTGCCGTAGGGATGCTCGGCCGGGCTGGTCAACCGGAAGATGCACAGCTGGCCGATCTTCATGCCGGGCCACAGCGTGATCGGCAGATTGGCGACGTTGGAGAGCTCCAGCGTGATGTGACCGGTGAAGCCCGGGTCGATAAAGCCCGCGGTCGAGTGGGTCAGCAGGCCCAACCGGCCCAGCGACGACTTACCCTCCAGCCGGCCGGCCAGATCGTCGGGCAGCGTGCACAGCTCCAGCGTGGAGCCGAGCACGAACTCGCCGGGGTGCAACACGAAGGGTTCTCCGCTGAGCGGCTCCACCAGGCTGGTCAGCTCGTCTTGCTGCTGGGCCGGGTCGATGTGGGTGTAGCGGGTGTTGTTGAAGACCCGAAACAAACTGTCCAGCCGGACGTCCACGCTGGAGGGCTGGACCAGCGCGTCGTCGAACGGGTCGATGCCGAGCCGGCCGGCGGCGATTTCGGCGCGGAGATCGCGATCGGAGAGCAGCACGCGACGAGCGTATCCTTTGCGGGAACCACCACCACATCACGGCGGCGTCGGATGTTAACCTTCGCTTGCAGCCCTGCCGATGTAGTTCAATGGCAGAACATCAGCTTCCCAAGCTGAGAACGCGGGTTCGATTCCCGTCATCGGCTCCATCCTGAGCGGGGATTGCTGCGTTCAGAACTGTCGCCCGGCATGTTCGGCACGGTGCAGCGCCGCTATTTTCTCCGCTTCCCGATTGTTGGTAAGAACCGTCGGCTGCCATCGGATTTCAACGATGTCGGTGATTCCCACGAAGTTCAGCCAC
>NZ_VYIK01000048.1:0-15805 GCF_008709575.1 Mycobacterium sp. | reverse complement strand
TTTGTGCTATCAGTGGGGTCAGCCTGGGACGTTGGCCTTCAGCGACGCCAGCGCGGCGGAGCTCAAGCGAGCCAGCTCCGCGGCCTCATCGCGGTCGAGCGCAGCTGCCAAAATCTCGGCCATCCGCCGCTCGGTGGCTTGGCATGCCTCGGTGTAGCGGTCCTTTTTGTCCGCACCGTCGGCGAACGGTTCCGGCCATCCGAACATCTTGGTGTACTCGGCTCCCTTGTTGAGCATGTGCGCCTCAACGGGGCTGACACCGGAGACGGTGAGCGCACCGACGTGCACACCACCCCACAGCTCCCGCAGGATGAACATCACCTGCATCGCCCGCGCGGCGGCGTCATCGGCGAGCGGCATAGTTCGCCAGCCCGCATACAGTGGCAGGCCCGCAATCGGCGTTGTTGCGATGATCTTTTCTCCCAACGCAGCGATGCGGTCCAGCCCTTCGGCACCAGTCAAGTACTTGCGGGCAAAATCTGCAGCTTGGTCCCAATACACCTTGGCAGCGCCGACCGCCCCGCGTACCGCAACGCCTTTGTCCCACAAGCCGGCAAGGAAACCGGGTTCGAATACCGCAAACACCGCAGCGACCGTCGCGCCGGTGGCCTCACCGAGCACACCGCCGCGGCCGGCCACGTAACCCGCGAACGGGTCTTCGTAGCCGGCAGCGATGCTTTTCTCGAAAGTTTCCGGATGCAGCATGAACACTGCGACCACTTGCTCAATGGCCGGGCCCGCGCCACGGGCGGCATCGAGCATGTCGTTGTCACTCATAGTCATTCTCCTTCCTCACGCTGTAGCACGACCGTCACTATTCGGGTCCGTTTTCGTTGTCGCAATGGCCGGTGGGCTCGTCTCAGCTGACATCCACCGGTACCGGTACTTCGGGCAGGCTCGGCGACTCGCTTTGTCGTCGAGGTTGTTTCATGGTCAAGCTACACAGCAGGAAACCGTAGCCGACCACTGCTGCCCCGAGGGCCGTGAGCACGGCGCGAACACCGGAAGCGGCAGCCAGTTGGTGTCGACGATCACGAAGTCTCTCTGCTGCCGTTCCAGTGCGGGGATGATATGACCGAGGAAGTAATCCCTGATCAACGGGACAGCGGTGACAGTGCGCAGACCGGTGGGCACCTGGTAGAGCTTGGGAGATTTTGCCCGCAGGGTGTCCAGTGCGGCCGCCCGGACCAGACCGTCCGACGACGCGTCGTCGACGATGGAGTCCAGCTTGATCTTCCAGTCCCGGATCCGCGAATCGACGATCTCCAGCGCCGAAGTCACGAACTCCATCGTCGCCCGCCGCCCCTGGCGGGGGTGGCGGGGAGTCGATTCCGGAGCACTGCTGGTGCCGCGCCGCACTCCGGCCTTCGAACCGCGGTCCCTGCCCTCTCGAGGCCCTCTCGAGGCCCTCTCGAGCGATCCGGCGCCGACTATCGCTGAGGTTAACCACTGACCGTCGCAACCGTTCTGACACTCAGCGAATCGGGGTGAGCACGAACACCGGTATTTGCCGGTCGGTTTTGGTCTGGTATTCGTCATAGTCCGGCCAAACCTCCACAGCGCGACGCCACCAGATCGCCTTCTCATCACCAAACACTTCGCGAGCCTCGTAGTCGCCGGAGACCGGACCGTCCTGCAACTCGACCCGCGGGTTCTTCTTGAGGTTGTAGTACCAGACCGGATGTTTGGGTGCCCCACCCATCGACGCCACGATCGCATACTGGCCATCATGCTCGACCCGCATCAGCGGGGTTTTACGCAGTTTGCCGGTCTTCGCGCCAACCGTGGTCAGCAAAACGACTGGCTTTCCCTGCATTTCGGTTCCCTCGGTTCCGCCGGAGGCCATATACCTCTCGGCCTGCTCGCGAGACCAATCCAGTGGGCTAGGGGCATACTCACCTGAAAGCGGCATGTCGCCAATTTTAACGAGACACCGCCAGTTGACGCACTGACCACGGCGATGCCGGGACGAAGATGCCCGCCGAGGCACCGACGCCGCTGGCCAACATCGTCGTGCCTGCACTGCAATGCTCGTGAATGTCTCCACGATGCAGCCTGCGAGAGGTAGTATTACGTTTCCTAAGCCGGTCTCGGGTATGCGCCGACTTGCTTCTTATGCCTAAGCGTGGATGGGCCTATCTTGAAGATATTCGATGTGAGCAGGAAACGGAGTAATCGGATGACACGCGTACTTTTCGCAGTTACCGGATCGGATCATTGGACCTTCGCCGACGGCACCAAGCATCCCTGCGGTTTTTGGCCCGAAGAGCTGGTGGTGGCCCACCAGGTGTTCACCGAGGCCGGGTTCGACATCACCATCGCTACCCCCGGGGGCGTCCGTCCGGTTGCCGACGAGGCTGGATTCACTCCGGAGATGAATGGCGGTTCAAGCGAGCCGGGTGAGCGCTTCCGCGCTTACCTGGCAGGCATCGCCGATCAGCTCGACGCGCCGGCCGACCTGAACAAGGTTAAGGCCGATGATTATGATTTCGTTTTTGTGCCCGGCGGGCATGGGCCGATGGAGGATCTCGCAGTATCCGAGCAGTTCGGCGCCCTACTGGCCGAGTTCACCGCACAGGACAAACCGGTTGCGGCCGTGTGTCACGGTCCGGCAGCGTTGCTGCCCGCGCGTAATCCCGACGGGTCGTGGCTGTTCAAGGGACGTAAGGTGACCGGCTTCAGCGACACCGAGGAGGCGCAGGTCGGGTTCGCCGACAAGGCATCGTGGCTACTCCAAGACCGTCTCACCGCTGACGGCGGGGCATACGAGGAGAGCGACGCACCCTGGTCTCCGCACGTCACCGTGGACGGCAACCTCTACACCGGCCAGAACCCGGCATCCTCCTTGCCCTTGGCGAAGGCGCTGGTAACCAGGTTCGCTACCTCTGCTCAGGCCTGAGCACACCACCTCAGCGCCGATGCTTTGCTAGTGCGGCTTTTGTCCCACCTCCCGCCACTGTGCGGGTTGACCGATATCAACCAACTTGATAGACACATCACCATGAGCGAGGACGTCGATTTCGGGTTCGATTCCGTCTACCGGGGCGAGTCCGACCGAATAGGGGTTGGTGTTCGACCTCCGTGGAGCCTCGGGGAGCCCCAACCCGAGTTGGCCGCCCTGATCGAGCAGGGCAAGTTTCACGGTGACGTCCTCGACGCGGGATGCGGGGAAGCCGCCATCTCGCTGGATCTGGCCGAACGGGGCTACGCCGTGGTCGGGCTGGACGCCTCGCCCGCCGCGATCGACCTGGCCCGGCGCGCGGCCCACAAGTGCGGCCTGACCAACGTCGACTTCGCGGTGGCCGACATCACTTCGTTCGCCACATATCCCCCCGGCTCAGAAGGCCGCTTCGGCACCATCGTCGACAGCACACTGTTCCATTCGATCCCGGTCGGTGCGCGGAAAGGCTACCAGGAGGCGATAGCGCGCGCCGCGGCGCCGGGGGCATCGTATTTTGTGCTGGTCTTCGACAAGGCCGCGGTCCCCGAGGGGCCACCGTTTGCGGTGACACCCGATGAACTGCGTGACGTTGTCTCCACGTACTGGATCATCGACGACATCCGCCCCGCCCGCATCCACGCCGTCTTCCCCGACGACGCCGCCGGATGGCCTGGCAGGCCTTTCATCGAGGTGCGAGACGAGCCGAACGGTCGTAAATCGGTGGCCGCTTGGTTGCTGTCAGCGCACCGTCCCTGATCGGGCACCCTGAGCTCGGTGAGAGGCCGAGCGCGGGACGCCGGCCGGTCAAAGGCGCTCGATGATCGTGACGTTGGCGGTACCGCCGCCCTCGCACATCGTCTGCAGCCCGTAACGCCCACCGCTGCGCTCGAGTGTGCCCAGCATCGTAGCGAACAGCTTGGCGCCGGTGGCGCCCAGCGGATGCCCGAGCGCGATCGCCCCGCCGCAGGGATTGACTTTGTCCGGATCCGCCTTGATCTCTTTGAGCCAGGCCAACACCACCGACGCGAACGCCTCGTTGATCTCCACGGTGTCGATGTCGTCGATGGACAGCCCCGTCTTGTCCAGCGCGTAGCGAGTGGCCGGGATGGGCCCGGTCAGCATGAACACCGGATCGGCGCCGCGCGCGCTGATGTGGTGGATGCGGGCCCGCGGCGTGAGCTTGTGGTCCTTGACAGCCTGCTCGGACGCCAGCAGCACCGCGCTGGCGCCGTCCGAGATCTGGCTGGCCAGCGCCGCGGTCAACCGGCCGCCCTCGGAAAGCGTGGGCAGCGCGGCCATCTTCTCCAACGACGTCTCCCGCGGCCCTTCGTCGATCCGGAACCCATTCCCGTTTATCTGAACCGCGACAATCTCGTTGTCGAAGTGGCCTCTGCGGATCGCCGCCAGCGCGCGCTGGTGGCTGGTGAGGGCAAACAGCTCCATCTCCTCGCGGGACAGGCCCCACTTCTCGGCGATCAACTCGGCGCCACGAAACTGCGAAATCTCCTGATCCCCGTAGCGGTGCAGCCATCCCCTGGACTCGTTGGTCGGGGAGCTGAACCCGAACTCCTTGCCGACCGTCATCGCCGCGGCGATCGGGATCTGGCTCATGTTCTGCATTCCCCCGGCCAGGATCAGGTCCGCGGTGCCCGACATGATCGCTTGAGCACCAAAGGAAATCGCCTGCTGGCTGGAGCCGCATTGCCGGTCCACGGTGACACCGGGAACCTGTTCGGGGTAACCCGCGGCCAGCCAGGCGTTGCGGCCGATGTTGCCGGCCTGCCCGCCGATGGCGTCCACGCAGCCGACGATGACGTCGTCGATGGCGGCGGGGTCGACGTCGACGCGGTCGAACAGCCCGTGGAACGCGGCCACGCCCAGGTCGATGGGATGCACGCCGGCCAGTGATCCGTTGCGCTTGCCGACCGCGGTACGCACCGCGTCGATGACATAGGCCTCCGTCATGAGCGCCGCTCCTCCTCGTCACTTGCCTCGTCGCCGACCCGGGTCATCACAGGCTCGTTGGTGATGCCGCCCAGGACGATGGCGAGATAGTGGTGACCGACCTGTTCGGCTGTCAAGACACCTCCGGGCCGATACCAGCGCACCGACACCCAGGTGGTGTCGCGGATAAACCGGTAGACCAGATCGACGTCGAGGTCCGGCCGGAAGTAGCCTTCCGCGATACCTTGATGGAGCACGTCCACCCACATCTTGCGTTGGCGCTTGTTCAACTCGTCGATATAGGCGAACCGCGGCTGCGACACCAACCGCTTGGCCTCGTCCTGATAGATCACCACCTGGGCGTGCCGATGCTCGATCGCCTCGAAGGACGCCATGAACAGGCCGATGAGCCGGTCCACCGGGTTGGGTTTGGTGTCGATGATCTCCTGGTAACGGGTGAACAGCCAATCCAGAAAGCTGCGCAGGATCTCGTCGACGATCTCCTCTTTGGAGGCGAAGTGATGATAGAGACTGCCCGAGAGGATGCCGGCCCCGTCGGCGATGTCGCGCACGGTCGTCGCGCGCAGGCCGCGGTCGGCGAACATCGTCGCCGCCAATTCCAGAAGCTCGTCGCGTCGGTTCACGGGTGTTGACTCGACACCGAAATCACCTCACCGGTCAGGTAACTGGAGTAGTCGCTGGCCAGAAACGCGATGGTGGCCGCCACTTCCCACGGCTCGGCGGCCCGCCCGAACGCCTCGCGGGCCGACAGCTGCTCGAGCAGTTCGGTCGAGCTGGTCTTGTCGAGGAATTTGTGCCGGGCGATGCTGGGCGACACCGCGTTGATCCGCACCCCGAATTCGACGGCCTCGATGGCGCTGCACCGCGTCAGCGCCATCACTCCCGCTTTGGCCGCCGCGTAGTGGGCCTGGGAGTGCTGAGCACGCCAGCCCAGCACGCTGGCGTTGTTGACGATCACCCCGCCGTGCTTGGCATCCCGGAAGTACCGCAGGGCCGCCCGGGTCGCCCGCATGACCGAGGTCAGCGTCACGTCGAGCACGCGGTCCCATTCCCCGTCGGTCATGTCGACCACGGGCGTCTGTCCGCCCAGCCCGGCGTTGTTGACCAGCACGTCGATACGGCCCAGCCGCTCGACGGCCGAGGCGAACAACGCGTCCACGTCGGCGGTGGACGTCACGTCGCACACCACGTGTTCCACCCGGCCCAGGCCCAGTTTCGACAGTTCCGCGGCCGTCTCGGTCAGCCGGCGCTCGTGGTGGTCGGAGACGACGACGTCGGCGCCTTCCATCAGTGCGCGCCGCGCGGTAGCCGAACCGATCCCGGTCCCTGCGGCCGCGGTGACAACCACCACCTTGCCGTCGAGAAGAGCGTGTCCGGCAACCTCTTGGGGTGCGACGGCGAGCGTCATCCTTTGACCTCCCGGGGCAGACCGAGTACCCGCTCGGCGATAATGTTGCGCTGGATTTCGTTGGAGCCGCCGTAGATGGTGTCGGCCCGGGTGAAGAGGTAGAGCCGTTGCCATTCGTCGAACTCACCGTCGGTCAACACCATGCCCGCTTTGCCGGCCACTTCCATAGCGATCTCGCCGAGTTCACGATGCCAGTTCGCCCACAACAGTTTTGACACGTTGTCCTGTCCGGGCTGCTCGGCGTCCATGGTGGCCAGCGCATAGGAGCGCATCGTCCTCAAGCCCAGCCAGGATCGGGTCAGCCGTTCCCGGATCAACGGATCGTCAAGGGCGCCAGTTCTTTTGGCGAGTTCTACGACGCCGTTCAGTTCGCGCGCGTAGCCGATCTGCTGCCCGAGCGTGGACACTCCACGCTCGAAAGCCAACGTTCCCATCGCGACCCGCCAGCCGTCACCGGGGGCGCCGACCACCAGGTCGACGTCGGTGCGGGCGTCGTCGAAGAACACCTCGTTGAATTCCGAGTCGCCGGTCAGCTGCACGATCGGGCGGATCTGCACCCCCGGCTGATCCAGCGGCACCAGCAGATAGGACAACCCGGCGTGGCGCTGCGACCCTTTCTCGGTGCGAGCCACCACGAAACACCACTGCGCCCAGTGCGCCAGCGAGGTCCAGATCTTTTGCCCGTTGATCACCCACTGGTCGCCGTCGCGCACCGCGGTGGTGGCGACGCTGGCCAGGTCGCTGCCCGCGCCGGGCTCGGAGTACCCCTGGCACCACAGCTCGGTGACGTCGCGGATGCGCGGCAGGAACCGCTGCTGCTGCTCCGGTGTGCCGAACTCGATCAACGTCGGGCCGAGCAGTTCCTCCCCGAAATGGTTGACTTTCGCCGGCGCGTCGGCGATCGCGTATTCCTCGTAGAACGCGACCCGGTGGGCGATCGACAAACCGCGGCCGCCGTGCTCGACCGGCCAGCCCAGGCACGTCAACCCCGCCGCCGCGAGGCGCCGGTTCCAGGCCAGACGCTCGGCGAACGCCTCGTTCTCGCGGCCGGGTCCGCCGAGGCCCTTGAGCGCGGCGAATTCGCCGACCAGGTTCTCGGCCAGCCAGTCGCGGACTTCGGCCCGGAACTGCTCGACCGTCTGCATCCCTGTAGGCTAACCTACCAAGCACTTGCTTTGTTAGAGGAGCGTCCATGTCGAGCCGTCCGCGGTGCACGCCCGCCGCACTGGACCGCATCGCCGACGAACTCCCCCACCATGCCGCACTGCTCACCCCCGATCACCGGCTCACCTACGCCGAGCTGCGCGAGCAGGTACGCCGGGCCGCCGCGGCGATGATCGCGCTGGGTGTGACCGCCGGGGACCGGGTGGCGATCTGGTCGCCCAATACCTGGCACTGGGTGGTTGCGTGCCTGGCGGTCCACTACGCCGGAGCCGCGGTGGTGCCGCTGAACACCCGCTACACGCCCGGCGAGGCTACCGACATCCTGGCCCGCACCGGCGCTTCGCTGCTGGTGGCGATGGGAAAGTTCCTCGGCACGGACAAGGTGGCCCAGCTTGACCGCGGTGCACTGCCCGCTCTGCGGCACGTCGTGCGCGTGCCGGTGGAGGGGCGCGACGGGACGTGGGACGACTTCGTCTCCCACGGTGTCGATCTTGCGGGCGCCGATGCCCGCGCCGCGGCGGTCCGCCCCGACGACATCTCCGACATCCTGTTCACCTCCGGCACCACCGGCCGCAGCAAAGGGGTATTGTGCGCCCACCGCCAGTCGCTGGCCGGCCCGGCGGCATGGGCCGCCTGCGGCAAGCTCACCAGCGACGACCGGTATCTCGGTATCAACCCGTTCTTCCACAACTTCGGCTACAAGGCCGGCATCCTGGCCTGCCTGCAGACCGGGGCCACGATGATCCCGCAGCCCACGTTCGACGCCGAGCAGGCGATGCGGGCGGTGGCCGAACACCGGATCACCGTGCTGCCCGGGCCACCGACGATTTTTCAGACGCTCCTGGACCACCCCGCCCGCCGCCGCTACGACCTGCGCTCGCTGCGGTTCGCGGTCACCGGCGCGGCCAGCGTGCCGGTGGTGCTGATCGAGCGCATGCAGCACGAGCTCGACATCGACATCGTGTTGACCGCCTACGGCCTGACCGAGTCAGGCGGATTCGCCACCATGTGCCGCGCCGACGACGACCCGGTCACCGTCGCCACGACGTGCGGGCGCCCGATCGCCGATTTCGAACTGCGCATCGGCGATCACAACGAGGTGCTGCTGCGCGGACCCAACGTCATGCTCGGCTACCTCGACGATCCGGGCGCTACCGCCGCGGCGATCGACGCCCAGGGCTGGCTGCACACCGGCGATGTCGGCAGCCTCGACGAGGCCGGCAACCTGCGGATCACCGACCGCCTCAAGGACATGTACATCTGCGGCGGGTTCAACGTCTACCCGGCCGAAGTCGAGCAGGTACTGGCCCGGCTCGACGGTGTCCGCGACGTGGCGGTGATCGGGGTGCCCGACGAGCGCCTCGGTGAGGTCGGCCGGGCATTTCTGGTCACCCGACCGGGCTGCCACCTCGACGAACAGACGGTGATCGCCTACAGCCGCGAGCATCTGGCGAATTTCAAAACTCCCCGTTCGGTGAGGTTTCTCGACACGCTGCCACGCAACGCGGGCGGCAAGGTGGTCAAGCCGCTACTGCGGGAGCTGGCGTAGATGGATCTCGACTTAGACGACGAAACCACCGCGTTGCGGGCCGAGGTACGCGAGTTCCTGGCGGCCAACACGGCATCGTTTCCCACCAAATCCTACGACACTGCCGAAGGATTCGACCAGCACCGGCGGTGGGACAAAGTCCTTTTCGACGCCGGACTCTCGGTGATCACCTGGCCGCGGCGTTACGGGGGGCGCGACGCCACGCTGCTGCAGTGGGTGGTCTTCGAGGAAGAGTATTTTCGCGCCGGGGCGCCGGGACGGGCCAGTGCCAACGGCACCTCGATGCTGGCGCCTGCCTTGTTCGCGCACGGCACCGAGGAGCAACGAGATCGGGTGCTGCCCAAAATGGCTACTGGCGAAGAGATCTGGGCCCAGGCCTGGTCGGAGCCCGAGTCCGGCAGCGATCTGGCGTCGCTGCGGTCCACCGCGACCAAGACGGCCGGCGGCTGGCTGCTCAACGGCCAGAAAATCTGGAGCTCACGTGCCCCGTTTGGAGACAAGGCTTTCGGGTTATTTCGCTCCGACCCGGACGCCGAGCGCCACCGCGGGCTGACATACCTCATGTTCGACCTGCGGGCCGACGGGGTCACCGTGCGGCCGATCCCGCAACTCGGCGGCGGCACGGGTTTCGGTGAGATCTTTCTCGACGACGTGTTCGTGCCCGATGCCGACGTGGTCGGAGTGGTGCACGACGGCTGGCGTGTCGCGATGAGCACGTCGAGCAACGAGCGCGGCATGTCGCTGCGCAGCCCGGCACGGTTCCTGGCCGCCGCCGAACGGCTGGTTCAGCTGTGGAAAACTCATGGCGCCAGTACTTTCGGTGACGAGGTGGCCGATGCCTGGATCAAGGCGCAGGCATACCGGCTGCACACCTTCGGGACCGTGACCCGGCTGGCCAACGGCGGCGAACTCGGCGCGGAATCGTCGGTGACCAAGGTGTTCTGGTCCGAGCTCGACGTCGCACTGCACCAGACCGCGCTGGACATTCGCGGCCCCGACGCCGAACTGATTGGTCCCTGGACCGACGGTTTACTGTTTGCGCTGGGCGGCCCCATCTATGCAGGAACCAACGAGATCCAGCGCAATATTATCGCCGAGCGACTGCTGGGTCTGCCGCGGGAAACCAGAAGGTGAGACCCCGGTGTATTTCGAGTTAGACGCGCAGCAAAGTGATTTCGCGGCCAGCATCGATGCCGCACTCGCCTCGGCCGATGTCCCCGGTGCAGTGCGCGCCTGGTCGCGCGGCGACACCGCGCCCGGCGGTAAGATCTGGGCCCGACTGGCCGACCTGGGGGTCACCGCGCTGGCAGTGCCGGAGCGCTGCGCGGGCCTGGGTGCGCATCCGGTCGACCTCGTCGTCGCGCTGGAGCGGCTCGGCCGCTGGTGCGTGCCGGGCCCGGTGACCGAATCCGTCGCGGTCGCACCGATCCTGCTGGGCGAGGACCCGCGCTGCGCTGCGCTGGCTTCCGGCGAACTTCTCGCCACGGTCGCGCTGCCGCCGCAGGTGCCACGCGCGGTGGACGCCGACATTGCCGGGCTGGTGCTGATCGCCGAGGCCGGCCGGGTGAGCGAGGCCGGCCCCGGCGAAGTCCACGCGTCGGTGGATCCCAGCCGCCGCCTGTTCGACGTCAGCGCCACCGGGCCGTCCTGGGATGCCGATGTCGGACGCGCCTACGAATTCGGCGCACTGGCGACCGCCGCGCAACTTCTCGGCGCCGGGCAGGCGCTGCTGGGCAGCGCCGTCGACTATGCCAAACAGCGCTCCCAGTTCGGCCGGGTGATCGGGTCTTATCAGGCGATCAAACACAAGCTGGCCGACGTCCACGTCGCCGTCGAGTTGGCCCGGCCGCTGGTCTACGGCGCCGCACTGGCGTTGGCCGACCACTGCGCCGACACTGCGCGCGACGTCAGCGCCGCCAAGGTCGCAGCCTCCGATGCGGCGCTGGTGGCTGCCCGCGCGGCGCTGCAGACCCATGGCGCCATCGGTTTCACCGCCGAACATGACCTGTCGCTGTGGCTGTTGCGGGTGCAGGCGCTGCGGTCGGCGTGGGGTGACCCGGCCGCGCATCGGCGCCGGGTTTTGGAGGCATTGACGTGACCGGCGAACGCGAACTGCTGCGCGAGACGGTAGCCGCACTGGTGGCCAAGCATGCCTCCCCCGCCGCCGTGCGCGAGGCGATGGAATCGGCACGCGGCTACGACGAATCGCTGTGGCGGCTGCTGGGCGGGAAAGTCGGCGTCGCTGCACTGGTGGTGCCGGAGAACTACGGCGGCGCCGGCGGAGATCTCGGCGACGCCGCCGTCGTCGTCGAAGAGCTCGGCAAGGGGCTGGTTCCCACCCCGCTGCTGGGCCACGTGCTCGCCGAACTGGCCCTGCTCGCCGCCGACGAGCCGGATGCCGACGCGTTGCAGCGGCTGGCCACCGGTACCGCGATCGGGGCGGTCGTGTTCGATCCCGATTACGTGGTCAACGGCAGCATCGCCGACATCGTGGTCGCGGCCGACGGCGAGACCTTGACCCGGTGGAGCGAGTTCACTGCCGAACCGGTCGCCTGCATGGATCCCACCCGCCGGCTGGCCCGCGTCACACCACAGCACACGGCGACGATCGGCGCCGATCCCGGCATCATCGACACGGCCGCGATCTTGCTGGCCGCCGAGCAGATCGGCGCCGCGGCCCGCTGTCTGGAGCGCACGGTCGCCTACACCAAAGAACGAGTGCAGTTCGGCCGGCCGATCGGCAGCTTCCAGGCGCTCAAACACCGGATGGCCGATTTGTATGTCGCCGTGCAGGCTGCCCGTGCGGTGGTCGACGACGCGATCACGGCGCCGTCGCCGACCTCGGCGGCCCTGGCCCGCGTCACGGCCAGCGAGGCGTTCAGCACGGTGGCCGCCGAAGGCATTCAACTGCACGGCGGTATCGCGATCACCTGGGAACACGACATGCATCTGTACTTCAAACGCGCACACGGCAGCGCACAGCTGCTGGGCCCGCCCCGGGATTACCTGCGCCGCCTGGAATCGGCGGTGTTCTAACGTGGCGCCATGAGCTACCACGTCGCGCGGCGCGCGCAGATCCCGCCCTTCCACGTGATGGACGTCTGGCTGGCGGCCGCCGAGCGTCGGCGCACCCACGGTGATGTGGTGAACCTGGCGGCGGGGCAACCGAGCGCCGGGGCTCCCCAACCGGTGCGGGCCGCCGCGGCGGCAGCGCTGCAGCAGGGTCAACTCGGTTATACGGTGGCGCTGGGCATTCCGGAGCTGCGGGCCGCGATCGGGGGATCCTATCGGGATCGGTACGGGCTGGAGGTCGGCGTCGACGACGTCGTGGTCACCACGGGATCGTCGGGGGGATTTCTGCTGGCGTTCCTGGCCTGCTTCGACGTCGGCGACCGGGTCGCGGTCAGTAGTCCCGGCTACCCGTGCTACCGAAATATTTTGTCCGCACTCGGATGCGAGGTTGTCGAGATCGAATGCGGGCCGCAGGATCGTTTTCAGCCCACCGCGCAGATGCTCGCCGACCTCGACCCACCGATTGCCGGTGTGGTGGTGGCCAGCCCGGCCAACCCGACCGGAACCGTCATCCCGCCTGACGAGCTGGCCGAGATCGCCTCCTGGTGTGATGCCACCGGTGTGCGGCTGATCAGTGACGAGGTCTACCACGGGCTGGTGTACGAGGGCGCTCCGACCACCAGTTGCGCCTGGCAGACGTCGCGGAACGCTGTGGTGGTCAATAGTTTTTCCAAGTATTACGCGATGACCGGGTGGCGGCTGGGCTGGCTGCTGGTGCCCACCGAACTGCGCCGCGCGGTGGAGTGCCTGACCGGTAATTTCACCATCTGCCCGCCGGTGCTGTCGCAATATGCGGCGGTCGCCGCATTCACTCCGGAGGCCATCAGTGAAACGGACGGGCATGTGCACCAGTACGCGCACAATCGCGGGCTGTTGCTTAACGGCCTGCGCGACATCGGGATCGACCGGCTGGCCCCCACCGACGGCGCTTTCTACGTCTACGCCGACGTTTCGGACTTCACCAGCGATTCGATGGCGTTCTGTTCGACATTGTTGGCTGACACCGGTGTTGCCATCGCGCCCGGCATCGACTTCGACACCGTGCGGGGCACTTCGTTCGTTCGGCTGTCGTTCGCCGGGCCTGCCGGCGACATCGAGGAGGCGCTGCGCCGTATCGGCCCGTGGTTGCCGGACCGGGGGAGGTCATCCCGCAGATGAGCTCCCACCCAATTTTCCGCAAGGCGTTGCATCGTGATACTGGGCGATATATCTTTTAATATCGTAGGTGGTTTCCAACCGGAAGTGACAGCCGATCATGAACGAACCGCACACACCCGGTGGTACGACAAAGAAAGACCAGCTAGCAGCGCCCACCGATCCGCTCGCAGCTGACGAGCCCGGCGCGGGCGGCAGTGACGTTCCCGTCGAACTCGACCCTCTCCCCGAAAAGCGGGGTGCTCGACAAGAAGTCGAATGGGAACCCGACTACGACGAGGACTCGGAGCCCGAGCCCGACTACGACGAGGAATCCGACTTGGAACCGGACTACGACGAGGAATCCGACTTCGAACCGAACTACGACGAGGAATCCGATCTCGGCCCAGATTACGGCCGCGGTCCCGCTCCCAAGCTCGCCCCCGGCCCCAAACACGGGCCCGGACACGATCCCGGACCGCCACCTGCGCACGGCCCCGGGCCGAAGAAAGCGCCGGCCAAGAAGGTCCCCGGGAAAAAGGCCCCGGCGAAGAAGCTCCCCGGGCCGAAGAAGCATCCGGGCCACCACCCCGGGCCGCCCCGGGAGCACGAGCCCGGCGGATCGGGACCCGAGCCGGGTTTCGGGTTTGGACCCGACCTCGGCCTCGGTTCAGGGTTCGGCTTCGGTCCCGGCGGCGGGCGCGGTCTGCGGCGCGGCGCCGGCCCCGGCCGCCGCGGCCGGCGTGGTGACGTTCGGGCAGCCATTCTGACCCTGCTCGCCGAGCGACCGATGCACGGCTACGAGATGATTCGGGAGATAGCAGAGCGCAGTCAAGACCTGTGGCAGCCCAGCCCCGGCTCGATATATCCGACGTTGCAGTTGCTCGACGACGAGGGTCTCATCGCCGGGACGGAAACCGCAGGCAGTAAAAAGCTTTTCGAATTGACCGAGCAGGGGCGCACCGCGGCGGCGAAAATCACCATCCCGCCGTGGGAGGAGATCACCGAGGGCGCCGACGCGGGTCAGCTCAACCTGCGCACCGCGCTGGGTCAATTGGTGATGGCAGCAACGCAGTCGGCATATGCCGCCGGCGCCGAACAACGACAGCGCATCGTCGACATCCTCAAAAAGGCCCGCCGCGAGATCTACACATTGCTCGCCGAAGCCGACTGACGATGATCGGGACGGTGTGTCGTATCAGGGGATGTACCCCGCCGGTAAGTAGCTACCCCGTGGCGATGGCAAACGGCGGCAGAAGACCCTTGAACATGGGGAAATGCCGCACATTGAGGGTGGCCAACTCGAGCCCCTTGACGTCGGCGGTCGCAGCGATGAGATAGTCGCCAAGGCCGATACCGTTGTGACTGCTGCGATATCGGCGCATCATGTCACCCGCGCGACGAGCAATGATCTCGGAGACGGGTTCAGCGCGAAACGACGTCAACAACCGCCATACCTCGCGACGCTCGGTTGATCGCATTCCACCGATCAGCTCGGTGAGCGACACCACGCTCATCGCGAGAGGTCCGCGCTTTCGGGCACCGGTGAGCCAGTCTCGGGCGGCATCGACACCGCGCAGATGCGCGATCAACACGTCGGAATCGACCAGAATCACGATGAGCGGCGCCAGATGCGCGCCAGGTAGTCCTCGCGACCGCTGCGGCCGCGCACCGGCACCTCGATGTCAGCTAGCGCGCCGAACGAGTCCTCGATGGATTGAAGGTCCGACGCGAGGCTCTCGTCGGCATCCGCAAGAACGCGATTCAGCAGTTGGCGGATCAGTTCGGCACGCGACACGCCCTCTTGCGTTGCCAGCCGATCGAGGGCCGTCGTCTGCTGCTCATCGAGGTAGATGTTCGTGCGTTTCATACACCACATTATACATCACTGGGGAATTCCCACTTGTGCAACGCAGGCCTTCGTGGTGTATGAGTTCGTTCGGTCGCGTGATCCTTCGTGAGGCAGGTCAAGCGATTAGGGCTCGGTGATCGCGGTCACCGTCGGTCTGCGGCTCGAGTGGCCATGCTGCGGCGAATCCCCTCATCGCACGCGCCATCCCATATGACATTGCGTTTCGCCGCAAGGTCAGGGCTTGTTTGGGCAAGGGTGAGGCAGTTTGGCATCCGACCGGCGTTGCTCGATGGTCTTCTACGCGCACGGTGATGACGCCGGGATCAGCGTCACCTTAACTACCGAACCCGCCGAAATCGCCGATGTTCTTGAGCACGTTACCGAGATATTCGACATCGAATGCGGTGCCGCCGTCGATCCCGTTCGCGCCGGCAGTGCCGGCCGGCTCGATGAGGGAGGCAGTACCGCCCGCCCCGCCGGTCCCGCCGGCACCGTCGGTGCCGAAGCCGAGCACACCCTCCAGCGACTCGACGTTACCCCCGGCCCCACCGACACCACCGTCGCCGGCGGCCTCGGTGGCCGACGCGGCACCACCGGCCCCGCCCGCACCCCCAGAACCGCCGCTGCCGACACCGAGCACGCCCAACGCGGCCACAGAATCACCGCCGGCCCCACCAGCGCCGCCGGCACCGGCCGCCTCGGTGGCCGACGCGGCACCAC
>NZ_VYIK01000489.1 GCF_008709575.1 Mycobacterium sp. | reverse complement strand
ACGACACGCCCGCCGACCTCACCGGCTCGTACACCACTTCCCTGGACGCAACTCGGATTTCTACCGAGCTGACGCCCCAGAAGTAGCGGCCGATGATTTGGGCCGCTGGCCGGTCAGCCCGTAGGCGGTCCGCAGCGCCACCGCCATGATCGTGTTGGTCGGGTGAACGCCACTGGAGGTGACGAACACACTGCCGTCGGCGACGTAGACATTGTCCATCTGGTGTATTCGCCCATCACCGGCGACGACGCTCGTCTTCGGGTCCACGCCCATCTGCATCCCGCCCATAGTGTGCTTGCCGTGCGGTGTAGGATCTCCCCCCAGCTCATTTGCCAGATGGTAGGGAAATGCGGCGTACAGCTGTGCGCCGGATGCCCCGCACAGCGCGGCGACCAGCGGCACGAAGAAGTCTTGCGAGGCCTTCTCGAACTTTCCGATCTGGTAGGTGATCCGCGGCGCCGGCTGGCCGTTGAGGTCTTTGATCGTCGGATCGAGAGTGACGTTGTTGGTCAGGTACGGCATGTCGGTGGCGAAACATTCAACGCCGGCGAGCCGGTCGCGCAAAAGCGAGGCCCGCATCAGCTCCT
>NZ_VYIK01000488.1 GCF_008709575.1 Mycobacterium sp. | reverse complement strand
CGGCGGCGGTCGAGGACTTCCAGCACCCGGCGCAGCGCCGCGTCGGCGAAGCCCGCAGCCTGACGCATCGGCCCGGACATGCCCGCCGTCGGTTGCGGCACCGAACGCGGATGCGGCGCCTGGGTGGCGGGGCGCCGCAGCGTTGTGGTCGGGATCGATCGGCACTGCCGCACCTCGCGGGGCGGGGGTTCATAGTCGACGACGGGGCGAACGGTCAACACGGCACCCTCCTCGGCGTGCGATTCACTGGGCAGGCCTGCTGGAGAGTGGCAGACGAATGCGCAGATCATCGCACAACCGCGGCGTTCGTGCACCCGCGCTGCACAGCAGCGGCGCACCGGTTACCGTGAGCGGCAGCGCCGGTTGACGGCCTCGACAGGGTCGGCGAATCGCCAAGGGACCGAAACAGAGAGGCACGGAGAGGCACTGTGACCCGGTTGTCCACATCGGATGCGTCCTTCTATCAGTTGGAGAACACCGCCACCCCGATGTATGTCGGCTCGCTGTCGATCCTGCGTCGACCGCGGGCCGGGCTGAGCTACGAGGCATTGCTGTGCGCTGTTGAGCGGCGGCTACCGCAGGTACCCC
>NZ_VYIK01000487.1 GCF_008709575.1 Mycobacterium sp. | reverse complement strand
AACGTCCAACCATCACTGCACCGGCCGCTGAAACCGGGCTTGATCGACCCACGGATACGTCAGGAGAGCCACATTTTGGCTGGGTATTTTTTGCCGCTCCTGCCGCATTAAAGAGCTTCGTGTTATTGAGTGACAATGATGTAATTCTCTGCGATAATTAGTCTCGTGGCCAAGGCGACGGCAAAGCGGTTGGCGGCTAACCGTTCTACGCCGTACCCGTCGTCGCGTCGGGTACGTCAGCGGCGTGACTTTGAGGAGTTGCAGCGTCGACGTCGCAAGGCAGCCAAGCTATTCGCCAAGGGTGTGCCGCAGGCGGAAGTGGCGCGCCGGTTGAAAGTGAGCCGCCAAAGCGTGTCACGCTGGCACCAGAGATGGCGGGAGCAGGGCCAGGAAGCGTTGGTCGACGCAGGTCGGGTCGGTCGGCCGCCGCGCTTGACAGCTGAACAGAAGGCGTGGGTAGAGAAAGAGTTGCTTCGGGGTCCAACGGCGCACGGGTACGCGACACAGTTGTGGACGCTGGCCCGGGTGGCCGAGGTGATCGAGCGATCCACCGGGGTGCGCTATCACCCCGGTCATGTATGGCGGCTG
>NZ_VYIK01000486.1 GCF_008709575.1 Mycobacterium sp. | reverse complement strand
CCACTGCCACACGGATTTGGGCACTGGCACATCGGGATAGACGTCGCGAAACATCTGACTCATCTGATCGAACTCGTTGGCATTCCGCGCCGACCGCTGGAACTCGGCCCGTTGTGGTTCGCATGATCCGACAGCTCCGCTGTGCAGCGAGAAGCTCCAGTCATCGGTGAGTTCCGGCTCTCGGGCAGACCGCGGACGAATCCACCAGGAAGTAGATCAAGTCCCGACGGCCTTCTCGTCGGCGCGTGCCGCGAGCCACCCCTCGTAATCCCAACCCTTGGCATGCTGGCGAGACCGGGCCAATGCCTCGATGCGCTGGAACCGCTCGACGTAATCGCGCATCGCGAGGTTTATAGCTTCCTTCTTGGTGTGCACGCCGGCGATCCGCATGACGGCGGCCAGTGCTTCGTCGTCGAGGTCGATCTGCGTCACCGACATGACAGCCTCCCCACGTTGGCGATGTTTGTCACGAACATACATCGCCAACATTGGCTGCTCGACAGTGTGACCGCCGGCCTCAGACACGCCGGCGTTCCCGTTCGGCGGCTACCTCGACGCTGACCACGTCATAGGCCAGGCTCTGGCCGT
>NZ_VYIK01000485.1 GCF_008709575.1 Mycobacterium sp. | reverse complement strand
CGCATCACCGCCTGGGTCAAAGACAAACTAGCCGAGCTGAAGACCGCCGGGCGCCCCGACGACGAATTCGCATTCGTCGTGCACGGCACGATGGCCGACCCGCGCTGGCTGGATCCCAACGTCGACCCGAACCAACGCGCCCCCGGCACCTGCTATCTCGGCGATCCTGCGGTGGTGAACATGAGCCCGGTCGGGTTGGCCCGGTTCTGCACGCTGCGCAGCTGGCTGTCGCAATGGAGCTACGACGACGCGCGCGCCGACGGTCTCACCTGCGGACGCGACATCGCTGTACCGGCGCTGGTGATCGGCAACCTGGCCGACGACGCCTGCACGCCCAGCCACACCCACCGGCTGTTCGAGGCGATCGGGCATCCGGACAAAGAGATGCACGAAATCCATGGCGCTACACACTATTACGCGGGGCCCGATCAACGTGACAAGCTGCAGCAGGCGGTAGACATCGTCACCGACTGGCTGGTGCGCCACGGATTCGCGAGGCCCGAATGACTCCAACGGGCCCACTGGACGGCCTGCGGGTGCTCGAGCTGGGCACCCTGATCGCCGGGCCCTTCGCCGGTAGGCTGTTAG
>NZ_VYIK01000484.1 GCF_008709575.1 Mycobacterium sp. | reverse complement strand
CCGGGGTGACGGTCAAAATGATCGATCCGGGCCCAGGAGAGGCCCTCAGCAGCAAGTCGGTGCGGCGGCTTACCTCGGCGTTGGGTTGGCGTCGCAGCGCCTTGTCGCCCTGTTGGGCAGCTCCCTCGGCCCAATACACACACGAGACCACCTCGGGTTCGGGCTCCTCGGACAGGAACCTGCCGTACAGCCAGCAGGCGTTGACGTGCACGTGGCGGCCCAGCAGGCTGGTCGCAGACTCCCAATCCCGCCACACTTGCTGGTGTACCTGCGATAGCACATCAAGACCGATGGCGGCGACAGCGTCTACGACCGCTGCTATGGCTGGCGCGAGGACTCCACGACTAGCGGCCCCAAGCTACTTACGGACGCTCACGCGTCGCGTGGCCTTTTTCATGCCCGATAAACTTACATCCGCCAGACTCGGCAACACGACGCCCATCGTCGCGACGCCGATCACGGCACCAGGATGTCCAAGAAGCCGCTGAAATCGGGCGTCGCCAGGGTTTTAGTCAGGTATTCAAAGACGTCGTCGGCCCTCGTAGCTCAGGGGATAGAGCACGGCTCTCCTAAAGCCGGTGTCGCAGG
>NZ_VYIK01000483.1:313-589 GCF_008709575.1 Mycobacterium sp. | reverse complement strand
CGCGGACAGACCGGCCATACCGGCGCCGACGACGATCACGTCCGCGTCAGGGCTCACCGGACTTCCTTGCTTGGCCAGATCCAACAACGCGATGCTATCGGCGGGATGGATCCGGCGCGGCTTGACCTGGTCTGTGCCTGCCCGCCGCCCGACCAGTCGTGGGCGGGCACGACGAGCGCCTGGTCGGGCTGCAGCCAGAAATGGCCCGAACCGATCAGAGGTCCCGCAACCTCGCCTCCTCCAGGTCCAGGCTGCGCTCGACGCTCCGCAACACCG
>NZ_VYIK01000483.1:0-240 GCF_008709575.1 Mycobacterium sp. | reverse complement strand
TGATACAAGCTGCGCAGCGACGCAACGGCTGCGTCGGAGGGTTCTTGTGCCTCGGCTTGGTCGTTGAGCCAGTCGAGCGCGGCGTTGGCTGCCTCCAGCCGGGCCAACCGCTCTTGTTCGCGGGAGTCCTCCCGGCCGACGCCGAGTGTGCGCAGCAGCCACGGCAGGGTCATGCCCTGCAGGACGAGCGTGACCACAATCACCGCTGCCGCAACGACAATCACCAAATCCCGGTCGGGG
>NZ_VYIK01000482.1 GCF_008709575.1 Mycobacterium sp. | reverse complement strand
TGACCTTGTTCGGAACGCCCTCCAACCCGTGGTTGCAATCCTACGGGGCGCCGCCTATCACCATCGGACCGCTTTATGCACCGAAGACCCTGCAGTTGTGCGCTCCCGACGACTCCGTCTGCGATGGCACGACGGGTCAGCAGCCGAATTTCGCGCACCTGTCATATCTGGCCAACGGCATGACCGGCCAAGCCGCGGACTTCGCCGCCCGCCACCTGTAGCCCGGTTTTACCGCTGCCGTGCGAATCTGGGCGCCACCGGCTCGAAATCGCCGCGCTGCGCCCACGATGACACTAGATTGCAGTTCGTGAGCCCAGACCCCTTGGCCAACGGCCGGGGCCGTTGGTTGGCAATCGCGGCCTCGATCGCCGTTGCTGCCGCCATATTCCACGTCCAGGGCACCGAGCATCCATGCTGTCTGCCCGCGGCAACGGCGCCGGGCCAGGGAACTGCGCCGGTCAGGGCGACACCGAAAAACGACGCCACTCCCGCGGCGGAACTGGTGGCGGCCAGCGCGCCCGTGGCCAGCCGGGAGGTCCCGTTCGCGTTACCGCCCGGCGTCGCGCCGGAGGACGGATTGCAGATCCAC
>NZ_VYIK01000481.1 GCF_008709575.1 Mycobacterium sp. | reverse complement strand
TAGCGCACTTGACTGGGGGTCAAGTGGTCGCAGGTTCAAATCCTGTCAGCCCGACCGCAGTTCAAACATGGTTTTTGTCGAACCAGGTACGGTTCATAAAGCCGCTGTACGCCAATTCGTACGCCAACCAGGCGTATCATCCGCAACATGGGCAAGCGCCGCGCCAACGGGCAAGGGAACGTCTACCAGCGCGCCGACGGGCGAGGCTGGGAAGCCCGATTGAGCTACCTGGACCCAAACACCGGGCAACGTAAACGTGTATCCGTCTATGGAAAGACGCAGAAGGCCGCGCTCGCCGAGCTGGACAAGGTCCGCGACCGTCTCAACGAGGGGCAGCCGCCGCGCGATGCCAGCACGACCCTGGCCGTGTGGTTGGCGCACTGGCGCGCCACCACCTTGGCCGCGAGTGACCGCAAACCGGCCACGCGCGAACTCTACTCGTATCTGTCGCGCAAGCACCTTGAGCCCGCGCCGTTGGGGGCAACGCGCCTGGATCGCTTGCGGCCGTCCGACGTCGAGAAGCTGATCCTCGACATGCGTGCCAAGACGAAGCCCGGCCGGCGTCCGGGCGATGATCCGGTTCGGGCGCT
>NZ_VYIK01000480.1 GCF_008709575.1 Mycobacterium sp. | reverse complement strand
CTCGAGTCGGCAACGTTCGATAAACGTCATCGCCCGCGCCCGCGACGTCGCTTCAGCTTCAGGTTCATAACCAGCAGGAATAGGTGTTCTTGGCACATAGCCAGCCTGAGCGACCCACTGCCGAGCAGCGTTTTCCGACACGCCGGTGGCCACCGCGGCCTGCGTCGGCGTCATCCCCGACCGCAGCGCAGCCCAAAACGCCTCCTTGACCTGCGAGTAGCGGGTGCCGCGGTGCTTGGTATTGCTCTGATATCCCCCAGCTTTGGCCCACTTTCGGCCCGTCGCGCCCGATACCCCAGCTACCGTAGCGGCCGCCGTCGGCGACAACCCCGACCGCACCGCCTTCCAGAACTCCTCCCGCACCGCCGCCGCCGACTCGACCCCCAGATGCACACCAGAACCACGAAACCCGCTCCGAGAACTCACCACGCAACACCCCTCTGAACAAATCAGGTGTTGCAGCGATCACTTGAGCCTGCCAGGAAATGCGCAGCCCTGGATGCAATCTCAACACCGGTCGGGTTAACGGCTGAGCTGATGAGATAATTTTCACGCCCGGGACGCATCCCCCGGAACCGTTGGTTCAACGGCA
>NZ_VYIK01000047.1 GCF_008709575.1 Mycobacterium sp. | reverse complement strand
CCGACACCGGGCACCGCCGCTGCCACTGCCGCGGCGCCGGCTCCGCCGCCGACCGGCGGCGGGGCGGGCTTTGTTCCGCCGTATGCGGTGCCGCCCGGTATCGGCCACGGCTCGGGGATGAGCACCGGTGCCGCTTCGAGTGCCAAACGTAAGGCGCCGGAACCCGATACCGCCGCGGCGGCCGCCGCAGCGGCCGCGCAACGTGAGACGCGGGCGCGCCGGCGCTGGCGGGCGAAGTTCCGCGATCACGGCGACGAGTTCGCGGCTATGGATATCGCGGTCGATCCGGAGTGGGATGCGCCGTCCGCTGATGCAGCGGTGGCCTCGAGCGCCGGGGCGGGGCCGTTGGGTTTTGCCGGCACGGTGCGCAACCGGGCCGCCGAGCAGGCAGCGGGGTTGGCCTCGCTGGGCGGCGACGATTTCGGTGAGGGCCCGAACATGCCGATGGTGCCGAGGAGTTGGGGTGCCGTTGGACCACGGAATATCGGGGAATAAGCCGAGCCGCCCGGGGCGCGGTGACAGTCCCCAACCTCGACAAGTTAGCTTAGGCAATGCTAACGTGCAGACGGCTAACGTTGCACTGCTCGAGGAGACGGCACCGGCGTGGACAACTCCGTCAGTAGCGCGAGATACGCCGCCGCGGCGGTCGGCGGCCGACGATGAGCGCGCCCATCTGGATGGCACTTCCGCCGGAGGTGCATTCGGCCTTGCTCTCCAGCGGTCCGGGACCGGGGTCGCTGCTGGCGGCTGCCGCGGCGTGGGACTCGCTGAGCGCGCACTACGCCGCGGCCGCCGAGGAACTCGCCGCCGTGCTGTCGTCGGTGCAGGCCGGGGCGTGGCAGGGGCCGAGCGCGGAGTCGTACGTCGCCGCACATGCGCCGTATGAGGCGTGGCTGAGGCAGGCCGGCGCGGACAGCGCGGCGGCCGCGGGCCGGCTCGAGACCGCTGCCGCGGCCTACACCGCGGCGTTGGCCGCCATGCCGACGCTGGCCGAGCTGGCCGCCAACCACGCCGCCCATGCGGTGTTGGTAGCGACGAATTTCTTCGGGATCAACACGATTCCCATCGCGCTCAACGAAGCCGACTACGTGCGGATGTGGGTCCAGGCGGCCACCACGATGAGCACCTATCACGCGGTGGCCGGTGCTGCGGTGGCGTCGACTCCGCAAACCAGCCCGCCGCCGCAGATCCAGAAAACCGCGGGTCCCGCCCCTGTGCAGGCCGCCGCAGAACATGCCGCCCAGCCTGTGAGCTTCGACACCGTGCTGGCTTACCTCCAGCGGTTAGGAATTTCCAACCAGACCGCTTATGCGTGGGGAATCGACAACATCTATGACTTCCTGGTCAATCCGGTTGACTACACCGAGACGCACTTGATCCACCGACTCTTGACGGATCCGTTGTCGTTGCTGGTCAACCCGCTTTATGTGTTCTACGACGGCGACGAGGTGTTCTTCCCGCTCGGCTATGGGTTTCTCCCATCCTCCATCGGCGCCCTGGAGATGGCCTCCGCCGCATCCTCGGGTGCCTTTGCCGGACTGGCCGGGGTGGCCGCCGCAGACCCCGCCCCGAACGCTGTCGCGTCGGCGCTGCCTGCCGCGCCGGTTGCGCCCGAGACGTTGCCGGCCGCCGGGATGGGCCCGACCCTCGGTGCGCCGGTAGCCGCCCCTGCGACGTCGCCCGTGCCCGCCCCGGCCCCTGTCGCTGCCGGTGCGGCACCGGCGCCACCGCCGGCCACCGGCGGGGCAGGTTTTGCCCCGCACTACGCGATCGGCCCGCCGGGTATCCGGTTCGGCCCGGGCGCGCGGACCGGGGTTGGCTCCAGGGCCGAACGGAAGGCGCTGGAAGTCGACGCCGCCGCGGCAGCGGCAGCATCCGTGCGGTCACAGCGGCCGGCGCGGCGGCGCCGGCGCGCGACGGTGCGGGATCACGGCGACGAATACGCCGATATGACTATCGGTGTCGGCCCGGATTGGGCTACGCCGCTGGCGTCGGGTAACGGGGCGGGGCCGTTGGGTTTTGCCGGCACGGTGGGCAACGAGGTCGCCGAGCAGGCCGCGGGGCTGGCCAAGCTGGCCGGCGACGAGTTCGGCGGCCCTCCGAGCGTGCCGATGGTCCCGGGCAGCTGGGGCGCTCGGGATCCGCAAGGTGTCGGGGATAAGTCGGCCGCGGCGGCCTCGTATCCGGTCGGCGGTGGCCGGCGGTGATGGCACCGGTCTGGATGGCCCCTCCGCCGGAGGTGCATTCGGCCTTGCTCTCCAGCGGCCCGGGACCGGGGTCGCTGCTGGCGGCTGCCGCGGCGTGGGACTCGCTGAGCGCGCACTACGCCGCGGCCGCCGAGGAACTCGCCGCCGTGCTGTCGTCGGTGCAGGCCGGGGCCTGGCAGGGGCCGAGCGCGGAGTCGTACGTCGCCGCACATGCGCCGTATGAGGCGTGGCTGAGGCAGGCCGGCGCGGACAGCGCGGCGGCCGCGGGCCGGCTCGAGACCGCTGCCGCGGCCTACACCGCGGCGTTGGCCGCCATGCCGACGCTGGCCGAGCTCACCGCCAACCACGCCGCCCATGCGGTGTTGGTGGCGACGAATTTCTTCGGGATCAACACGATTCCCATCGCGCTCAACGAAGCCGACTACGTGCGGATGTGGGTCCAGGCGGCCACCACGATGAGCACCTATCACGCGGTGGCCGGTGCTGCGGTGGCGTCGGCGCCGCCCACCGCCCCGGCGCCGCCGATCCGCAAGACCGCGGGCGCCGACGCACAGCTCGCCCAAGCCGTGCCGTCGACCGGCCTGGGCACCGTGTTGGAATCCGAGGTGATACGTCTGGGCCTACAGCCCTACCTGCATTTGTTCGGCGTCGGGCACCTGTACACGTTCTTGAACAATCCGGCCGCCTTCGTCGAAGGCAAAATCCACGCCCTCGTCACGGATCCCCTGCCGTTCCTGCTGAACCCGCTGTTGCTCTTCTTCGATCCCACCGATCTGCCCTCGCTGGTCTACGACGCGCTCGCGCCCTCGGTCTACTCGGCCCTCGCGGCCGCCCCCGCGGGTCTGGCCGGACTGGGGGAGCTGGGCGGCGGCGAACTCGCTGCGCTGCCCGAGGACGTTTTGGTGCCGGCGCCCATGGGGGCAGCGCCCGCGGTGTTGCCGCTCGCCGCGACCACGCCAAGCGCTCTCGCAGTGCCGATAACCTCCGGTACGGCCCCGGCTCCGGCACCCTCGTCGGCGCCGACGGCCAGCGCGGCCACCGGCGCGCCGCCGGCACCCCCGAGCGGCGGGGCGGGCTTTTCCCCGCCCTACGTGGTCGCTCCCCCGGGTATCGGGTTCGACTCGGGCCTGCGGACCGGGGCCGGTTCCAGCGCCAAACGCAAGACCCCGGAATCCGACAGTGCCGCGGCGGTGGCGGCAGCGGCCGCCCGGGAGCAGCGGAAGGCCCGGCGGCGTCGGCGCGCGATGGTGCACGATCACGGCGACGAGTACGCCGACATGGGTGTCGACGTCGACCCGGATCCGGAGGCGCCGCTGGCGTCGGGTAACGGGGCAGGGCCGTTGGGTGCTGCCGGCATGGCCGGGTACGAGGGTGCCCGGCAGGCGGCGGGGCTGGCCACGCTGGACAGTGCCGAATTCGGCACCGGTCCCGCGACGCCGATGGTGCCGGGCAGCTGGGAGCCCGCCCGGCAGCTCTGAGTGCGTCCCGGAGAGACCGGCGAGGTTTGTCGGTATCGGGGATTAGCGTGTGCCCGGAGCTGTCCAGCACAGCCCTCCCACTAGGTGCCCACCAGCTGAAAGGCGGCCAGATGGCGCGAAACACCGGAAGCGACGACCGGGACGGACCGACCGAACCGGTGATCATCGACTGCGAGCACTGCGCGGTACGCGGACCGGGATGCCGCGACTGCGTCGTCAGCGTGTTACTGGGGGTACCGGAAACTTTGCTGGAAGATGAGTGTGCTGCATTGGAGGCGCTCGCCGAGGTCGGTCTGGCACCCAGGTTGCGGCTCGTGCCCCGGCATCGACCGCGCCCCGGAGCGGCCTGACCCCGCGACGGCCGGGCCTTGCTGTTTTCTTAATAGTCCATTATTGGACAAGGCCGATGCCGTTTCGTAACCTATTTGAGACCTTAAAGCAGATTCGACGGGTGCGTCGACCGGTGTCTAAGGATGCGAAGTCTTGGGGTTGAGGATAGTCGACGGTTGCTCTTATCGCAGTGCCAGGAGATGTGCCCTCGCCGTGATCACGGGCTTCCTCGCCGTCAGCGGCTTCTTTGCTGGACATGGGTATGCCGACCCGGCTCCTGATCCGGTGGCAAAGCTCAACGAGCTGTCGCGACAGGCCGAACAGACGACCGAGGCGATGCATACCGCAGAGCTTGACCTGACCAAAAAGATCGCCGCCCAGCGAGCCGCCGACCGTCAGCACAACGAGGACCGGGCCGCCCTCGATGCCACGAAAGCTCAGTTGGCGGCGTTCCAGTCCGCCGTCGACAAGTTCGCGGTGTCGACCTACATGGGTGGTCGCACCGACGGGATGTACGCCATTCTGACCGCCGCGTCGCCGCAGCAGCTGATCAGCAAGCTGGCCGTGCAGCGGGTGGTCGCGGTCGAGAT
This sequence comes from Mycobacterium sp., assembly GCF_008709575.1. GTDB lineage: Bacteria > Actinomycetota > Actinomycetes > Mycobacteriales > Mycobacteriaceae > Mycobacterium. Next base: position 29,206 of record NZ_VYIK01000047.1, on the reverse strand, counting down.
GGCCGACCTGATGACGCGCTACCGGGCGGCCGCTGACCGGGCCGTCAGGGCCGAGCAACAGTCGGCGAAGTCGGCGGCGGAGGCGAAAACCGCCGCCGAGCAGGCCGCCGCCGTGCGGGCGACCCTGCAGTCCAAGCAGAGCCAATTGCAGTTGCAGATCGCCGTGGTCAAGTCGCAGTACCAGGAGCTGACACCGGAACAGCGCACCGCACTGGCCGACCCGGGCCCGGCACCGCCGCAGGCTACCCTGACCGCCGCGGTGCACGGTCCCGAAGCGTTGGCCCCCGGTGGCGGCGCACCCGGTGATCCCGGACCCGAGGTGTCGCCCGCGGAGCCCGGCGACGGGCAGGGCTCGGTTGCGGTGCAGGCTGCGCTGACCCAGGTTGGCTCCCCCTACGCCTGGGGCGGCGCGGGCCCCGGCGGGTTCGACTGCTCCGGCCTGGTGATGTGGGCGTTTCAGCAGGCCGGGATCGCGCTGCCGCACTCCAGCCAGGCGCTGGCCCACGGCGGGCAGCCGGTCGCCCTGTCCGACCTGCAGCCCGGTGACGTGCTGACCTTCTACTCCGACGCCTCGCACGCCGGCATCTACATCGGTGACGGCCTGATGGTCCATTCCTCCACCTACGGTCAGCCGGTGCGGGTCGTGCCGATGACCGCGTCGGGTCCGATCTACAACGCTCGCCGCTACTGACCGCCGCGGTTCCGGCTCCCGCCGTGCGGCGGGTGCGCTCGCCGTCGTGCTTGTTCTCGTCCCGATCCCGCTGATCGCTACCACGCCCCGACCGCCCGCGCCGGCAGCCACCGACGTCCGCGCCGCAACGACGGACTTCGTCGTGGCCGGGCGCCGCGTTCGGCTGGTCGATCTCGGGGGTTCGGTCACCGACCCGACCGACCCCCTGCCGGGCCGCATCACGACCCACGTCGGGCCCGCTATCGAGGCGGTGCAAAGTTTCTGGGGTTCGGCGTGGCCGCGCGAGATCACCATCGTGCTCAGCGGCACCGCGCAGCAGTTTCGCACTCAGCTCGGTGGCGGCAGCACCGCGCAGTGGGCCGACATCGCCGCGGCCGCTGTCGCCGACAGGATCGACCCGACCCGGCGAGTCGCGACCGGCCAGCGCATCGTGTTCGCGCCAGGGGCGGCCGCGATGAGTGATGATGCGCTCCGAATTGTGTTGAGCCACGAGCTTTTCCACTACGCCTCGCGTGTCGATACGGCGCCGGATGCGCCACGCTGGCTCACCGAGGGCGTTGCCGACTACGTGGCGCGCCCGCCCACAGCGCCGAGCGCCGCACCGTTGCCGACGGCGGTGCCGTCCGACGCCGACCTTGACGTGCCCGGCCCGCAGCGCTCGCTGGCCTACGACCGCGGGTGGTGGTTTGCCCGGTTCGTCGCCGAGTATTACGGTCCGACAACACTTCGGGCGCTCTACCGGGCCGCATGCGGTCTCGGGCATGCCGATCTGCCCGCCGCCGTGCGCGGTGTGCTCGGCACCGACATGCCCGCACTGTTGGCCCGTTGGCAGCGGTGGTCGACCGGGCGAGCCTGATCGCTCGCCTTCTCCTCGGGACGGCGGGCTAGCCTACCCAGGTGTCTCGGGTACTACTGGTGACGAACGACTTTCCGCCCCGACGCGGCGGTATCCAGTCCTACCTGGGGGAGCTCGTCGAACGGTTGGCGGGTAGCGGACACCATGAACTGACCGTCTACGCGCCGCACTGGAAAGGCGCCGATGCCTTCGATGCCCGCGCCGGCTATCGGGTGGTGCGCCACCCCGGCACCCTGATGCTGCCCGAACCGGCCGTCGACGCGCGGATGCGGGCCCTGATCGCCGAGGAGGCCGTCGACACAGTCTGGTTCGGGGCGGCCGCACCGCTGGGGCTGCTGGCGGCGCGCGCCCGGCGAGTGGGCGCGGCTCGGGTAGTGGCCAGCACCCATGGCCATGAGGTGGGCTGGTCGATGGTTCCCGGTGCTCGGTCGGCGCTGCGGCGCATCGGCAGCCTGGTCGATGTCGTCACATTCGTCAGCCGCTATACCCGGGCGCGGATCGCGTCGGCGTTCGGCCCCTCGGCCGCCTTGGAGCACCTACCACCGGGAGTAGACACCGACCGGTTTCGCCCCGACCCGGCCAGCCGCACCGAGCTGCGCGCCCGCTACCGCCTCGGTCGGCGGCCCACGGTGTTGTGCCTGTCGCGGCTGGTGCCACGCAAGGGCCAGGACATGCTGATCCGTGCGCTGCCGGAAATCCGGCGACGGGTGGACGGTGCCGCGCTGGTCGTCGCCGGCGGTGGCCCCTACCTGGATACGCTGCGCCGGCTGGCGCGGCGGCACGGTGTGGCCGAGCACGTGACGTTCACCGGGGCAGTGCCGGCCGCCGAGCTGCCCGCCTACCATGCGCTGGCCGACGTGTTCGCGATGCCGTGTCGCACCCGCGGTGCGGGGCTGGACGTCGAGGGCCTGGGCATCGTGTTCCTGGAGGCCTCGGCGACCGGCGTGCCGGTGGTCGCCGGTTACTCGGGCGGCGCGCCGGAAACCGTGCAGCACAACAGGACCGGGTTGCTCGTCGACGGCCGTTCGGTGGCTCAGATTGCCGACGCCGTGACCGAGCTGCTGGCCGACCCGGACCGAGCGGCCGCGATGGGCGCGGCCGGGCGGGAGTGGGTGAGCAGGCAATGGCGGTGGGAGACGCTCGCCGCGCGGCTGGCCGGGCTGCTGGCCGGCTAAGCGGTGTCAGCGCAAGGTCAGCCCGGGGTGTAGATCGCCTCGATCTCGGGAGCGAACTTCTCGGCCACCACCTTGCGCTTGACCTTCATGGTCGGAGTCAGCTCGCCGGTGCTCTCGGTGAAATCCACCGGCAGAATCCGGAATTTGCGGATCGATTCCGCTTGAGACACCGACAGGTTAGCCTGCTTGACTGCCGCCTCGACTTCCGCCCTCAGGTCGGGGTCAGCGACCAGATCGGCCACCGACGTGCCCGGCCTCTTGCCGTTGCGCAGCTTCCAGCCTTCGAACGCTTCGGGGTCGATGGTGATCAGCGCCCCGACGAACGGCTTGGCGTCCCCGACAACCATGGCCTGGCTGATCAGCGGATGCGCCCGCAGTTGGTCTTCCAGGATGGCCGGTGCGACGTTTTTGCCGTTGGCGGTGACGATGATCTCCTTCTTGCGGCCGGTGATGGTCAAGAATCCGTCCGGGTCGATCGCGCCGAGATCGCCGGTCTTGAACCAGCCGTCGACTATCGCCTCGGCGGTGGCTTGCTCGTTGCGCCAGTACCCGCTGAACACTACACCGCCGCGCACCAGTAGCTCGCCGTCGTCGGCGATGCGCATGCTGTTGCCCGGCAACAGTTTTCCCACAGTGCCGATCTTCAGGTCGTCGACCTGGTTGACGGTGATGGCTGCACTGGTCTCGGTGAGGCCGTAGCCCTCGTAAATGGTCAGGCCGACACCGCGGTAGAAATGTCCCAGCCGCGCACCGAGCGGTCCACCACCGGAGACGGCGGCTCGGCAGTCGCCGCCCAGCGCCGCCCGCAGCTTGTGATAGACCAGCCGGTCGAACAGCGCGTGCCTGGCCCGCAACATCAGCCCGGGGCCGCCGCCGTCGCAGGCCTGGCTCCACTGCACCGCGGTCTGGGCAGCGATGCGAAAGACGCGGCCCTTGCCCTGGTTGGCGGCGTTCTGCGCCGCGGTGTTGTACACCTTCTCGAACACCCGCGGCACCGACACCACGATCGTGGGCTTGAACAGCGCGAACATCGGCACCAGATTCTTGATGTCGCTGGTGAAGCCGACGGTGACCTTGTTGGCGAAGGCGGCCAGCGTGATCGCCCGAGCCAGTACGTGGGCCAGCGGCAAGAACACCAGCAGCCGCTGGCCCTGGGTCAACATGGTGGGCAGAACCGCCCGTGCGCCTCGGATCTCGTACACCAGGTTCGAGTGGGTGAGCTGGCAGCCCTTGGGCCGCCCGGTGGTGCCCGAGGTGTAGATCAGGGTGGCCGGGTCGTGGGACCGCAGCGCCGCCAGCCGGCTGGTCAGCTCGGCCGGGTCGACCGAGGCGCCGGTTTCCGTCAGCACATCGAGCGCCCGGAGACCCGAGCCGTCGATGTGCAACACCCGGCGCAGGGCCGGCAGCTCCGCGGCGAGCTCGGCGACCAGGTTGGCATGGGCATCGGTTTCGGCGAATACCATCACGGCGCCGGAGTCCTGGAGCACCCAGCGCACCTGCTCGGCCGACGATGTCTCATAGATCGGGACGGTGACCGCCCCTATCGACAGGATCGCGAAGTCGAGGATCGCCCATTCGTAGCGGGTGGCCGAAAAAATCGCCACCCGATCGCCGGCGCGGACGTCCTCTTTGATCAGACCCAAAGCGGCTGAACGGATCTGGGCTGCCGCCACCGCGCAGGTAACATCAATCCATTGGTTGTCGACGAGGCGTTGGAAGATCACCAGGTCGGGATCGTCGCGCTCATGCTCGAATACCGCAGCGGCGAGGTTGTCCCGCTCGTCCACGCTGAAGGGGGCAGGGGCACTGAATTCGCGCACTCTTCCGACCTCGCTTGATCTCGCCGGTTAGGACCCCAGCCTAGTCCGAACGTTCCCGCCGCGGTGACGGTGTGTACGACGCCGACGCGGTATGTGAAGCTAGGGCAGTGCATAGCGTGCAGATCGCCGACGAGACATTCGTCGCCGCCGACCCCGCTCGAGTCGGTGCGGCTGTCGCCGACCCGCCCGGCTGGCGGCGCTGGTGGCCTGATCTGCGGCTGGAGGTCGTCGAGGAGCGCGGTGACAAGGGCATCAGATGGGCGGTAACCGGTCCGCTGACCGGCACCATGGAAATCTGGTTGGAACCGTTGCTCGACGGTGTGCTGCTGCACTACTTCCTGCATGCCGAGCCGTCGGGCGTATCCGCCTGGCAACTTTCTCGGATGAACCTCGCCGCGATGATTCACCGCCGCCGGGTCGCCGCCAAGAAGATGGCCTTCGAAGTGAAGGAAGCGCTGGAGCGTTCCCGTCCCATCGGGGTATCCCCAGCGACCTGACTCGGTCTGGCACGGCGCGGGAGTACCGTTTCTGCCGAAGACAGGGCGAAGACTGAGGTGGTACCCGCAGGGGAAGGGAAGCAGCCAGGTGGCGGACAAGACAGCGCAGACCATCCACATTGAGGCCGACCCCCGGACGGTGATGAAGGTGATCGCCGACATCGGTTCCTACCCGGAATGGGTCTCGGAATACACCCAGGCCGAGGTGCTCGAGGCCGACGACGAAGGGTATCCGAAGGTGGCGCGGATGGTGCTCGATACTGCCGTCATCAAGGACACCCTGGTGTTCGCCTACGACTGGCCGCCCGACCGCAGTTCGGTGCGGTGGTCGCTGGTCTCCAGCTCGCTGCTGCGCTCACTCGACGGTGCATACGTGTTGTCACCTAAAGGCTCTGGCACCGACGTCACTTACGAGCTGACCGTAGATTTGGCGATCCCGATGATCGGGTTGCTCAAGCGCAAGGCCGAGCGCAGACTGACCGATACCGCGCTGAAGGATCTGAAGAAACGAGTCGAGGCTGAGTGAGTCGGCAACACCCGCCCGGATCAGTCTTTTCGTCGGCAAGGGTGGGGTAGGCAAGTCCACCCTGGCGGCTGCCACCGCTGTGACCGATGCGCGCGCCGGTCGGCGGGTGTTGGTGGTGTCGACAGATCAAGCGCATTCACTGGGCGACGTGCTGGGCATCCCGGTCCCGCCCACCGGTCACCGCGACCCGGTGCGGGTGCTCGCTGACGGGGTCAACGCCGGCGCGGGCTTCCTGGATGCGCTGGCGCTGGACACGTTGGCGCTGCTGGAGGCTCGCTGGGGCGATGTCGTTGCCACCCTGAGCCGGCAGCTTCCCGACTCGGAACTTGACAGCATTGCCGCTCAAGAACTCTCGGCACTTCCTGGTGTCCAGGAAGTGCTCGGTTTGCATGAGGTCGGTGAGCTGGCCGCGGCTGGGTCGTGGGACCATGTCGTGGTCGACTGCGCCTCCACTGCCGACGCGCTGCGCATGCTGACCCTGCCCGCCAGCTTCGCCCTCTACGTCGAACGGGCCTGGCCGCGGCACCGCAGGCTGGCGGCGGCCGAGGATGCCGGCGCTGCGGCGCTGGCGCACTTGATCGAGCAGGTTGCCGCCAGTGTCGAACGGCTGTCGGCGCTGTTAACCGACGCCGGCCGGGTCGGTGCGCACCTGGTGTTGACCGCCGAACGGGTGGTGGCCGCGGAAACGGTGCGGACGCTGGGCGCGCTGGCGTTGTCCGGCGTGCACGTCGAGGACTTGATCGTCAACCAAGTTCTGGTGCAAGACGATTCGTATGAATACCATGACTTGCCCGACCACCCGGCGTTCGACTGGTATGCCGAACGCATCAGCGTGCAACGGGCCGTGCTCGACGAACTGGACGCCACGATCGGCGACGTGGCGCTGCTGGTGGCGCCGCACCGGGCCGGCGAGCCGATCGGTCCTGAGGCGCTGAGCGAACTGATGGACAACGTGCGGCGCCGCGACGGATCCGCACCGCCGGGGCCATTGCGGCCGGTGGTCGAACGGGAATCGGGATCCGGCCTGCAAGCGGTCTATCGGCTGCGGCTACAGTTGCCGCACGTAGATCCCGGCACGCTCACCCTCGGCCGGGTCGACGACGACCTGGTCATCGGTGCCGGCGCGACGCGGCGCAGGCTCCGGTTGGCGTCAGTGCTGCGGCGATGCACGGTGACCGACGCGCACCTGCACGGTAGTGAGCTGACTATACGATTTCGACCTGATCCGCGAGAGTGGCCGGCGTGACCGCCGATGCCGGCACCCGGCGGAGCGCTGAGAAGGAGCGGCGGCGGTGAGTGACGGTCACCCCGATATCGGGCCGGAGTTGCGAAAGCTCGCCCAGACGATTCTCGACGGAATCGATCCGGCGCTGCGGGCGGCGGCGAGCCGGGTCTCCGACGGCGGACTCGGCCGATGCCAGCAGCTGTGGTGTCCGGTCTGCGCGCTGGCGGCGCTGGTCAGCGGCGAGCAGCACCCGCTGCTGACCGTCATCGCCGAGCACAGCGTCACGCTCTTGACGGTGATCCGCGCCATCGTCGAGGAGGCCGACGGGGCGCAGCGACCGCCGCCACCAAGCGGCCCGCCCGACGGCGGGGCCGTGACAAGCCGGTATCAGCCCATCGCCGTGACCATCGAGGACTAGCGGCGATCGCGAGCGCGGCGAAGCCGGGCGCGGCGGGTCGCCGCCCGGGGACGACCACCGCGCAGGTAGTCGCATTCGCACTCGATCGGTACTCTTGGCCCAGAACGCTGTCCGGTGTGGGCGAGAGGGCGGGGCATGTGGTACTGGCTTTTCAAGTACATCTTCATGGGCCCGCTGCTCGCGCTGCTCGGCCGCCCGAAGGTCGAAGGGATAGAGAATATTCCGCAGTCCGGACCGGCGATCCTGGCCAGCAACCATCTGGCGGTCGCGGACAGTTTCTACCTGCCGCTGGTGGTGCGGCGGCGCGTCACGTTCCTGGCAAAGTCCGAATACTTCACCGGCACCGGACTGAAAGGCCGATTGATCCGCTGGTTCTACACCACCACCGGGCAGGTTCCCATCGACCGCACCAATGCCGACGCCGCAGAGGCTGCGCTGAGCACCGCCAAGCGTTTGTTGAGTCAGGGCAAATTGCTCGGCATGTACCCGGAAGGCACCCGCTCGCCGGACGGCCGTCTCTACAAGGGCAAGACCGGGCTGGCCCGGCTGGCTTTGCAGACCGGCGTTCCGGTGATACCGGTAGCGATGATCGGCACCGACGTCGTCAATCCACCCGGGAGCAAGATGTGGCGATTCGGCCGGGTCACCGTGCGGTTCGGCACGCCGATGGAGTTCACTCGATTCGACGGGCTGGCCGGCAATCGGTTCATCGAGCGCGCCGTCACCGACGAGGTGATCTACGAGCTGATGAGGCTGTCCGGTCAGGAATACGTCGACATCTATGCGGCGACCGTTAAAAGCCGGGGCGGCACCGCTGAGGCGGAGCGGATCCCGGAAACGGCGGCCGGGTAGACCGCCAACCCGATCCAGCCCGGAGACGATGCGGGACGGCGGTCAGCCGACCACCGAGACCGGTGCGGGCTCTGCCATCGCCGGCTTGCGCGGCACCCTCGTGGCGCGGACACCAAGCCCCGCCGCGGCCAGAGTCGCCAGCGCCCACCACACATAGGACGCGCCGACGAGTTGACGCCACCAGGCGGCGGTCGACTCGTGGTGTTTGGGAAGCACGTTGATCGGTGCCCACATCATCAGGGCCAGCCCGGCCGCGGCCACGACGGCCAGCGCGGCGCTGCGACGCCACCAGGCCACCGACGCCGTCACCAACACGGCGGGCAGCATCCAGACCCAGTGGTGTGACCACGACACCGGCGACACCACCAAGCCGAAAACGGCGATACAGATCACCGCGAGGGCGGGTTCACCGGCATCCAGCACCCGCCGGGCCGCCCAGATGGTCACTGCCAGCACCAGCAAACACCCGGTCACCCAGAGCGCGAACCGGAGATCCGCGCCCAGACCCAGCCGGGCCAGCACTCCCGCGATGTTCTGGTTGGTGTTCAGATCGGGGGAGCCGATCCGGTCGGTCTGGTGCACCGTGCGGGTCCAGTATTCCCACGAGTCGTCCCAGGCCATGGCGAACCCGACCAGGGTCGCCGCGGCGAACGAGCTCACCGCGGTCAGCACCGCTCGGACGTCACCCCGGAGAACGAAATACAGCAGGAACACCGCCGGGGTGAGTTTGAGCGCGATGCCGATCCCCAGCAGCGCCCCGCGCGGCCAGGCTGTGCGGCCGGGCATGCAGTCGGCGATCACCAGCGTCATCAGGACGACGTTGATTTGCCCGTAGGCGAAGTTCGACCGGATGGGTTCCAACAGGATCGCCGCTGCCGCCACGATCAGCACCGCCAGCCAGCATCGGCGCAGCCAAGCCGGCCCGGGGGCGATCCGGGACGTGGCCCACACGTCGAGGCTGCTCAGCACGATCAGCGTCGAGACGATCAACAGCGTCAACGTGGTCAGCGTGATCGCCGCGCTGGCGGCCGGCAAGCCCAGCCAGGCGAACGGAGAAAACGCGATGGCTGCCAACGGGGGATAGGTGAACGGCAGGTTGAGCCCGATCGGGGTGCGGAACAACACCCCGTCGGCGTAGAGCGGATGATTGTTCAGCCAAGCCTGCCCGCCCATCCGGTAGACGTCGATGTCGATGCGATAGCGCGCGCGCCAGAGCAGCTGCCACGTCGCATAGCCCAGCATCGCCGCGGCCGGCAGACTCAGCAATCCCCACCCGGCGGTTCGCGCCATGGTGACTCGCCCGCGCCCACCGCCCTCGTCGGGCGACCGCCCCGGGAAGGATAGGAAACTCATGTCGGACAACAGCCTATCGGGAGCCTATCGGGAGCCTATCGGTGCCGCTCGGGCCGCGCGGTGGCGCGTCGAAGCAGGGTACTTTCTGTAGGGTGCTCCGCTGGTTGCAGGATGACATCATCGGTAGCGGCCGGCTGCCGCTGCTGTGCTGCCTTGTCGCATTCATCCTGACCTTCTTTGTGACCCGGACCTTCGCGCGCATAATCCGTCGTCGCACCGAGTTGGGTCTACCGGCGAAATGGTGGCAGCCGCGCAACATCTACATCGGGTCCAAACACATCCACCACGTGGTGGTCGGCGTGGTGTTGGTGATGGTGTCCGGCGTGACCATGGTGAGTATGGCGGTCAACCGCAACGAGCTGCAATTCACCTTAGTCGCAACGGTTTTCGGTGTCGGCGCAGCGTTGGTGCTCGACGAGTACGCGTTGATCCTGCACCTGTCCGACGTCTACTGGGAAGAGGATGGCCGCACCTCGGTGGATGCGGTCTTCGCGGCCGTCGCGGTGGGTGGACTGCTGGTGTTGGGGTTGCACCCGCTGATGTTCCTGCTCGCCCTTTTTCACGACACCCGTTCGCCGCTTCTCCAGGCCGTCGTCATTTCAGTGATCGTGCTGGCACTGCCGCTCGCGGTCGTCGTGGTGCTCAAGGGCAAGGTCTGGACGGGCCTGATCGGCATGTTCTTCGTCCCGCTGCTGTTTATCGGGGCGATCCGGCTGTCGCGACCGCACGCGCCGTGGGCCCGGTGGCGTTACACCACGCAGCGGGACAAGATGCGGCTTGCGCTGCAGCGGGAACGCCGGCTGCGCCGCCCGGTGGTCCAGGCCAAACTGTGGCTGCAATGCGCGGTCGCCGGCACGCCACAGCGTCCCGATTCGGGGTCGATCGATGCAGAGCTGGACCGCCGGGTGCACGCCGCGCCGCCACCGGCGGGCGCGGAGCCCGCGCTGGCCGTCGGCGAGAGCGGATGACCGGTCGCGTGCGCTACTTTTACGACACCGAATTCATCGAGGACGGCCGTACCATCGAGCTGATCTCGATCGGAGTGGCCGCCGAGGACGGGCGCGAATATTACGCCGTGTCCACCGAGTTCGATCCGGCCCGCGCCGGCAGCTGGGTGCGCGCCCACGTACTGCCCAAACTGCCGCCGCCGTCTTCGCAGCTGTGGCGTTCCCGCGCCCGGATCCGTACGGAATTGGAGGATTTCCTTCGCATCGAGGACGCTGAACCGATCGAGCTGTGGGCCTGGGTGGGCGGCTACGACCACGTGGCGCTGTGTCAGTTGTGGGGTCCGATGACCGCGTTGCCGACGGCGATACCTCGATTCACCCGGGAGCTGCGCCAGCTGTGGGAGGCGAAAGGATGTCCACCGATGCCGCCGCGGTCGCCGGAGGCACACGACGCGTTGGTCGACGCCCGCGACCAGCTGCGGCGATTCCGGCTGCTGACCGGCCAGCCGGAGGATAGCCGGGAGTGTTCGCCCTGATGACGGACTTATTACGGCCGGAAGCCACCCGGTTACGATAGACGGGTGAACTGGACCGTCGACGTACCGATCGAGGCGCTGCCGTCGCTGCCGCCGCTGCCGGCTGATCTGCGGGCCCGCCTTGATGCCGCGTTGGCCAGGCCCGCCGCTCAGCAGCCGAGCTGGAGCGACGAAGAGGTCAAGCCGGTCCGCACGGTGCTGGAGAGCGTCCCGCCGGTGACGGTGCCGTCCGAGATCGCCCGGCTGCAGGACCTGCTGGGTCAGGTCGCCCGCGGTGAGGCGTTTTTGCTGCAGGGCGGCGACTGTGCGGAGACGTTCGTCGACAACACCGAACCACACATCAAGGGCAACATCCGGGCATTGCTGCAGATGGCGGTGGTGCTGACCTACGGGGCCAGTGTTCCGGTGGTCAAGGTGGCCCGTATCGCCGGGCAGTACGCCAAACCGCGGTCGGCCGACATCGACGCGCTGGGGCTGCGCTCCTACCGCGGCGATATGGTCAACGGCTTCGCCCCGGACCCCGCGGCCCGCGAGCACGACCCGTCGCGGCTGGTACGGGCCTACGCCAATGCCGGCGCGGCGATGAATTTGGTGCGTGCGCTGACCTCCTCGGGTTTGGCGTCGCTGCATCTGGTCCACGACTGGAACCGGGAATTCGTGCGAACCTCCCCGGCCGGCGCCCGCTACGAGGCCCTGGCCACCGAGATCGACCGGGGTTTGCGGTTCATGAGTGCCTGCGGGGTGGCTGACCGCAATTTGCAGACCGCGGAGATCTACGCCAGCCACGAGGCGCTGGTGCTCGACTACGAGCGGGCTCTGCTGCGGCTGTCCGACGATCACGACGGTGAGCCGCGGCTCTACGACCTGTCGGCGCACTACCTGTGGATCGGGGACCGGACCCGGCAACTCGACGGCGCCCACATCGCGTTTGCCGAAGTGATCGCCAACCCGATCGGGGTCAAGATCGGACCCACGACCACCCCGGAGCTGGCCGTCGAATACGTCGAACGGCTCGACCCGCACAACATACCGGGCCGGCTGACGCTGGTGAGCCGGCTGGGCAACAACAAGGTGCGTGACCTGCTGCCGCCGATCATCGAGAAGGTGCAGGCCACCGGTCATCAGGTGATCTGGCAGTGCGACCCGATGCACGGGAACACCCACGAGTCGTCCACCGGGTACAAGACGCGGCATTTCGATCGCATCGTCGACGAGGTCCAGGGCTTCTTCGAGGTGCACCGGGCGTTGGGCACCTACCCCGGCGGCATCCACGTCGAGATCACCGGCGAGAACGTCACCGAGTGCCTCGGGGGCGCGCAGGAGATATCAGATACCGACCTGGCCGGCCGCTACGAGACCGCATGTGATCCCCGGCTGAACACTCAACAGTCCCTGGAGCTGGCGTTTCTGGTCGCCGAGATGCTGCGCGACTAAAAGTTGGTCAACCGAGGAGCCCGGCAAGGTTGCTGCCGAGGTTCCATGCCGCGGTGGCCGCCAGCCCGGTGACCGCCAGCACCACCGCGATCCAGAGCAGCGTCGCGCGCCGGGCGCGCTGACGGGCCAGCGCGAACTCGCCGCCGTCACGCGGCAGCCGCAGGGTGGGGTGGTGCACGAAGGTCCGGACTTCGCCGAGGTGGCTGGCGTGCCGCTGCGCCGAGCGGTGCTGCGCGGAGTTGCGCGGCGCGGGTACGCGAAACGGCGGCAGCGCCAGGTCGTCGGCGATCGCGTCCAATTCGGCGGCCATGGCGTGCGCATCGGCGTACCGATGGGCCGGGTCCCGCGCCGTCGCGCGCGCCACCAGCGCATCGAATTGGGGTGGCACACCGGCGATAGCCGTGCTGGGCGGCGGCACGTCGGCAACTAACCGCCGGTGTGCGATCGAGAGGACAGAGTCGCCGGAAAACGGCGGCCGCCCGGTGAGGAGTTCATAGGTCACGATCCCGGCCGCGTAGACATCACTGCGCGGCGTGGCGTTGCCGTCGCGCACCTGTTCGGGAGACAGATAGGCGGCGGTGCCGAGAATGACGCCGGCCGAGGTGATCCTGGCTGCCGCGACGGCACGCACCAATCCGAAGTCGGCAATTTTGACGTCGCCGTCGTCGGAGATCACTATGTTCTCCGGTTTGACGTCGCGGTGCACCAATCCGGCGCGGTGAGCGACGGCCAAGCCGCTCAGCACCGGCCGCAGCACGGCGGCCACCGCGTGCGGGGGCATCGGACCGCGCTCGGTCAGCAGCTCGCGCAGGGTGCCGCCTTCGATGAGCTCCATCACCAGAAACGGGGGCCGGGCATTGAGGCCGTGGTCATAGACCGCGACCAGACCAGGATCCTTGAGTCGGGCCAGCGCACGGGCCTCGAGCCGCAGGCGGGTCAGGAATTGCTCGTCACCGGCGTACCGCACATCCATCACCTTGATCGCCACCGGGCGATCCAGGCGGACGTCGACACCGCGGTACACCGTCGCGGTGCTCCCGGTGGCGATCTTGGCGAGGACCTGATATCGCCCCTCCAGCAGGGCACCGAGCAGGGGATCTGTCGCCGCGGCTGCCACGGGGCCATGGTAGGCGGCGATTTTCGTCCGAATCCCGCATTCCACGGGCCGGAATCGGTTCTAAACTGAGCGCGATGAGCAGTATTCCGGCCGGCGACGACGTCTTGGACCCTGACGAACCCACCTTCGGTCTGCCTGATGTCGCGAAGCTGCTGGGTGTGCCGGTGACCAAAGTTCACCAGCAACTGCGGGAGGGCCACTTGGTCGCGGTGCGGCGCGCCGGCGACGTGGTGGTGCCGCGCGTCTTTTTCACCGAGTCCGGCGAGGTGGTCAAAAGCCTGCCGGGGCTGCTGATGGTGTTGCACGACGGCGGCTACCGGGACACCGAGATCGTGCGTTGGCTGTTCACCCCCGATCCGTCACTGACCATCACCCGCGACGGCACGCGCGACGTCATCAGCAACGCCCGCCCGGTTGACGCCTTGCACGCCCACCAGGCCCGCGAAGTGCTGCGCCGCGCACAGGCTATGGCGTATTGAGGGGAGCTCGGTACAGCGTGTACCACGCAAGGAGCGCACAACTCGTGGCGATGCCGACGTGAAGCCAGGAATACATGCCGTGGGCGCCGTCGGGTCGAAAGATCACCATGATCCAGGTGGACACACCGGCGATCGCCGCGATCGCCGGCCGCGATTGGGCCAGCGGAGCGACCACCGCGAGTGACCAGGTGTAGTACCAGGGCAGCGCGGCGGGCACGAACAACACCACGATCAGCATCGCCCAGGCGATGCCGGTGAGCACCTCGCGGTCGTCGTGGCGGAACCGCCACCATAGCAGCGGCAGTGCGACGGCAATGATCACGATCCCGGCGATCCGGGTGACGTGCAGCACCGCGTAAAAGTTCACGGTGACGAACCAGCTGCCGACGGCGTGCACCAGATTTGCCGCGGCAGTGGGTACGGTCAACCAGTTGATGATCTTCACCGAGCCGGCCAGCGCGGTCATCCAGCCCAGTCCCACGCCCGCCACGGCGGACAGCGCCGCGAACACGGCCACCACGATCACCACCGTCGCGGCGATGGCCACCGCGAACGCCGGCAGCGCGCGGTATCCCCGTCGGTCCCGGACGTCACGCATCCACACCCAGATCAAAAACGGCAACACGATCCCGGCGGTGGCCTTGACCGCAACCGCGACGGCGACCAGCGTGATGCCCGCGGCCCGGTGGCGCTCGAAGGTCTGCGCTATCCCGGCGGCCATCAGACCCACCATCAGCATCTCGTTGTGCACCCCACCCATCAGGTGGATGATCACCAGCGGGTTGAGCACGCAGATCCACAGCGCGGTCGGCCCGTCGGCGTCGAGATGGCGCGCGATCCGGGGCGCCGCCCAGATCAACAGCGCCAGTCCGGGCAGCATGCACAGGCGCAGCAGCATGGTTCCGGCGATCACGTGATTGCCGACCACCACCGTGACGAGTTTCGCGATCAGAATGAACGCCGGACCATACGGTGCGGTGGTGATCGTCCAAATAGGACTGACGTTGTCCAACAGGGCGTTCGGGTTCTCAACCGGACCGACGGCATAGGGGTCCAGGCCGTCGCGCAGCAGCGCGCCCTGGGCCAGATAGGAGTAGGTGTCGCGGCTGAAGACCGGCACCGAGGCCAGCAGCGGGAGCAGCCAAAAACCGGTGGTGACTATCAGGGTGTACTCGCTGACGCGGCGGGCGATCACTCGGCGGCCCAGCGCCAGCCACGCGATCAGCAGCAACGCGACACCCGACCACAACATCACCGAGGACACCACCAGGCCGTGGCCGAATCGCAACCAGGACAGGTGGATCGCCTCCAGCAGCGGGTCGTGCGGCTTGGTGCTGCCGGCGCCGAGCCCGCCCACGGTGATCAACACCGAACCCAGGCAGCCCAGCAGGGCGGGACGCGCTTCGGGCGACGCGGCGAATTCTCGAAGGCGCGACAGATGTCGCACCACGCCGGCAGTCCAGCCGACGGGCGGTGCTGATGGGGGAGCGGACACGGGACTTAGGCGACTCGGGCGGTGGCCAGCCTGGCCAGTGCGGAGAGTCCGGTTCGAGCCTCGGCGTGGATCGGCGCGGTGGCCAGGGCGGACATCGCACGTCGGGTCAACCGCTCGATGCGGTCCTCCACCGCGGCCAGCGCGCCCACCGCGTCGATGGCGTCGCGTAACTCCCGTACCTGCGCCTCGGTCAGGTCGGTGCCGATCGAGCGGCGCAACAGCTCGGCGGCCGCCGGATCTGACGCATCGGCCAACTGCAACGCCTCGGCCAGCAGCACGGTGCGTTTGCCACAGCGCAGGTCGTCGCCGGACGGCTTGCCGGTGACCGCCGGGTCGCCGAAGACGCCCAGTACGTCGTCGCGTAGCTGGAACGCCGCCCCCAGGTCGGTGCCGACGTCATGGAAAAGTGCCTGAACGTCAGGCCGGTCCGCGGCGGCGGCCACACCCAACTGCAGCGGTCGCGACACGGTGTAGGACGCGGTCTTGAACACGTTGACCCTCAGTGCTGACGCGACCGACTCCGCCCCGCTGGCCTCGGCCACGATGTCCAGGTACTGACCGCCGAGCACCTCGGCGCGGACAACGGCCCAGACGTTGCGGACCCGGCGGCGTGCATCAGGCGCCAGTTCCGCGTCGGCGACGATGTCGTCGGCCCAGGCCAGCGCCAGGTCGCCGAGGAGGACCGCCGCCGAGATCCCGAACCGCTCGGGCGATCCGCGCCAGCGGCGGTTGCGGTGCAAGTCGGCGAACTTCACATGGGTAGCCGGCCGACCGCGACGGGTCGCCGAACCGTCGATGACGTCGTCGTGCACCAGCGCGCAGGCGTGCAGCAATTCCAGTGCGGAGAACAACCGGGTCACCTGGGCGTCGACTTCTTCGGTCGTCACCGCGCGCCAGCCCCAGTAGGCGAAGACCGGTCGCAATCGCTTGCCGCCGTTGAGCACGAACTCTTCCAGGACCGAGATCAGGTGCTCGACGTCGGCTCCGATGTGCGCGCAGCCGCTGCGGCGATCGTGCAGATACGACCGCAGCGCTTCGGTGGCGGCATCGGCGAACCCCACTGTTGCCGCTGCTTGGACGTTCAGCGCAGCGCCCCTTTCTGCGTCGTGCGGCGCCGGGGCTCATACCGGGTCCGCAGTCCATTTAGCCTAATGGGCCGTGCCGCGCGGCCGCGCACGGATGCAGCGCAGACCGGTTGCTTCGACAGGCTCACCAGCGGACCGCCTATATGCTGAGGCGGTGACCCGGTCCAGGGCGCCCCACCGCATAGGAGCGATTTGACGTTCAACACCGTTGCGTTCGAATTGGTGCCGCCCAATGTGGATCGCGGCCCGCAGCAGGCGATCGAGGATGCTCGCAAACTGCTGGAGTTTTCCGCCGAAGTCGGCCTCGACGGGCAGATCAAGCACGTGATGATGCCCGGGATGATCGCTGAGGAAGGTGACCGGCCGGTCGAGATGAAGCCGAAGATGGACGTGCTGGATTTCTGGTCGACGATCAAGCCGGAGTTGCCCGGGGTCGGCGGATTGTGCACCCAGGTCACCGCTTTCACCGACGAGTCCTCGCTGCGTCGGCGGCTCGTGGATCTGGTCGACGCCGGGATCGAGGGCGTGGTGTTCGTCGGCGTGCCGCGCACGATGCACGACGGCGAAGGCTCTGGTGTCGCGCCCACCGACGCGCTGTCGATCTATCGCGACGAGGTGCCGCACCGCGGGGTCATCCTGATCCCCACCCGCGAGGGCGAACAGGCCAGGTTCGGCTTCAAATGCGACCAGGGTGCCAACTTCGCGTTGACCCAATTGCTGTATTCCGATGCCGTCGTGCACTTTCTGAGCGACTTCGCCAAGCGCACGGACCATCGACCGGAGATCTTGCTGTCGTTCGGGTTCGTGCCGAAGGTCGAAAGCCGGGTCGGTCTGATCAACTGGCTCATCGGCGACCCCGGAAACCCCGTGGTCGCCGACGAACAGGCGTTCGTCAAGAGGCTGGCGAACACCGAGCCCGGCCGGCGGCGCACGCTGATGGTCGATTTGTACCAGCGGGTGATCGACGGCGTCGCCGATCTCGGCTATCCGCTGAGCATCCATCTGGAGGCGACCTACGGTGTTTCGGCCGCGGCGTTCCAGACGTTCGCCCGCATGCTCGACTACTGGTCGCCGGTGTCCGGGCCGTGAGCGCGGTTCTAGTCGTGCGACCGCTCCCACGGTTCGTCGAACCGAGGCGAGCGGTCCCGGGACAGCCAGGCTAACAGCGCCACCAGGCCGGCCACCGCGAAGGCCGACAGCCCGAGCCGCACCGCGGCGCTGTGGAAGGCACGGGTGCTGGGATCGGTGCAGCGCGCCTGGGCGGTCATGGTGTTGACGACGCCCGGCTTGAGCCGCCAGCGCACCACGTCGTCGCCGACGCGCGTGCCGTTGGTCGACGTCACCGGTCCGGGGAAGGCCACGGTCAGCTCCACGTCCGCGTCGGGGTCGGTCAACGTGGTCAAATCCGCCCGGCCCTCCAAGATCACCAGGTCGCCGGCTCTGCGCAGGGACAGGTTCACACCCGCGGCGTCGGGATTCATGTCTGCCAGCTGCGGCAGCTCGGCAAACGTCAAGTCCGAGAACACCGCCTGCGAGCCCACATAGCCGTCGTGGTCGTATTTGGAGATCGCCACCTTCTGGCCGAACGGCAGATTGGGGTCCAGTTGCGGCCCGGCATCCTTGTCGTTGCGGGGTTTGACCGCGGCGATGACCTCTCCGGAGACCAGGTCGTCGGGCGAGATGGTGATCGACGCGGTCACCCGCAGGCATCCGGCGGCCAGGGGGACCACCGCCAGCAGCATGAGGATCGCCGGTAATCGACTTCGGCGGGCGGGAAACGGCCGGCATCGGGCGCGCACCAGGCCATGGTGCCAGACCGAGTCGCCGCTGCTGCTACGCCGGGGGCAACGCCCGCTACAGCGGCAGTCTGCGCCCCAGGATGGCGAACGGCCGCGGGTCTCCGGCGAAGTGGTAGCCGCGGATGATGTCGGTGAATCCCAGCCGCCGGTACAGCCGCCACGCTCGGTTGGGCTTGTCCCCGGTTTCCGGCGTCGACAACAGCACGTTGGCCTCGGCGCGACCGGCAAGCAGTCGGCGGGTCAACGCTTCCCCCAGTCCACGGCCCTGTGACCGCGGATGGATGTGCAACTCGGTCAACTCGAAATAGCTCGACATCAGCCTGGCGATGTCGGCGCCGGGACGGCCGACGCGTTGCAAACCCACTACCACCTGCTGCTGCCACCACTGGTCGGGCGCACCGCAGTAGCCGTAGGCCACGCCCAGCAGCGGCGCATTCCCGAGCACGGCGGGCGACGGTGTCTCGCCGGTCCGGCAGTCCACCTCCACGGCAGCCACCGCCTGCCAGCCCGGCCTTCGAGTGTGCTCCAACCACATCGCGGCGCGCTGGTTCTCGGTGCCCCGGGGATATCCCATCGCATGGACATACACGCCCAGGGCGTCGGCGAGACGCCGTTGCATGTCGTGCGGCGACAAGTCGATGACGAATGTCGCCAACTTGGGTGACCTCCTGCTGATCTGAGCACCGTCGCTTTCGCTATTATCGGGGTACGCGGTACGCCTGGAATAGCAACGGGCCGGGCTGGAATCAGCTGACGAACCGGTGGTACAGCGCGGGTCGACCTCGTATCATTTGAGTTAGTTGTCCACCAACGGGCATCCAGTCGGCAAGGAGGGACGAATGCCACTCTCCGATCATGAGCAGCGGATGCTCGACCAGATCGAGAACGCTCTCTATGCCGAAGACCCCAAATTCGCCTCCAGCGTGCGGGGCGGGGGATTGCATGCGCCGACGGCCCGACGTCGGCTACAGGGGTCGGCGCTGTTCGTCATCGGTTTGGGCATGCTGGTTTCCGGCGTGGCGTTCAAGGCCACCATGATCGGAACCTTCCCGATCCTTTCCGTCCTCGGGTTCGTCGTCATGTTCGGCGGCGTGGTGTTCGCCATCACCGGCCCCCCGCTTCCCGGCCGGCGGGACGCCGGACCGCGCCCGCGTCGAGTCAAGGGCACCGGTAGTTCCTTCACCAGTCGCATGGAAGATCGGTTCCGTCGCCGCTTCGACCAGTAACGTCGAGGCCCGAAGAGGCAGCCTGGCGCGGCTGCCTCTTTTTTCTGCCCGATCCGGGGGCGCTGCCCACGGCGATTTCGTCGCCGGTGAAGCCTGACCCGATTCGGCTAGCACCGAGCCCCACTCCGCCCCACTTCGGCGTCCCACGGTAGGGCCGTCCCTTGGCATTATCCATGTTGATCTGCTGATTTCTTCGGCACCAACCCTGGTCTCGCACGTTCCCCGCACGTCTGCTTCGCCGGTGCAGACGGGTCCAAATCACCTTGTTACCGAAAAGATGAGGCCATAGATGGAGCAAAGTGGGGAATTGTGGGGTATGGTGGCTGAAGTCGTGAGGTTGAGCGCAGGCTCTCCCCGTCGCAGGAGGTGGCCGGATGTTTCTGGGCACCTACACGCCCAAACTCGACGACAAGGGGCGGCTCACGTTGCCCGCGAAGTTCCGCGACGCGCTGGCAGGAGGGTTGATGGTGACCAAAAGTCAAGATCACAGCCTGGCCGTCTACCCGCGTGCGGAATTCGAAGAGCTCGCACGCCGCGCCAGCAAGGCATCGCGAAGCAACCCCCAGGCGCGGGCATTCCTGCGCAACCTCGCCGCTGCCACCGACGAGCAGCATCCCGATGCGCAGGGCCGTATCACGTTGTCGGCCGACCACCGCCGTTACGCCAACCTCACCAAGGACTGCGTGGTGATCGGATCGGTGGACTACCTGGAGATCTGGGACGCTCGGGCCTGGCAGGACTACCAGCAGACCCACGAAGAAGACTTCTCCGCAGCCAGCGATGAAGTACTCGGCGGCATCATCTGAGGTGGCTACCCGTGCACCGTGGTCTCTGCCCGAACCGACCCTGACGTACTTCCCCGACGCCAGGTTCGCGCCCTCGGACAGGGACCTCGGTGCGCGGGTCACCCGCCGGGTTCGGGCTCATCGGGGAGGTGGTGCCGTGCCGCAAGACACCGGCGATTTCGGGCATATGCCCGTGCTGGCCGAGCGCTGCGTGGCACTGCTCACCCCGGCGCTGACCCGCCATCACCCCAGCGGAGCAGGCGCGGTGCTGGTCGACGCCACCATCGGTGCAGCCGGGCACGCCGAGCGATTCCTGTCCGGGCTGCCGGGGTTGCGGTTGATCGGGCTCGATCGCGATCCGAACGCGCTGGAGCTTGCGCGCCGGCGGTTGGCGCGTTTCGCCGACCGGGTCACCCTGGTGCATACCCGCTACGACGGCATCGCCGCCGCGCTCACCGCAGCCGGTTATGCCGGCGCAGTGGACGCGGTGCTTTTCGACCTCGGTGTGTCGTCCATGCAACTGGACCGTGCCGAGCGGGGATTCTCCTACGCCCACGACGGGCCGCTGGATATGCGGATGGACCCCGAGTCCCCGCTGACCGCCTCAGACATCGTCAACACCTACGACGAGAAGGCCCTCACCGATATCCTCCGCCGCTACGGCGAAGAGCGGTTCGCCCGCAGCATTGCCGCCGGCATCGTCCGCCGGCGCGGGCACACCCCGTTCACCACGACCGCTGAGCTGGTGGCGCTGGTGTATCGGGTGATCCCGGCTCCGGCCCGGCGGACCGGCGGGCATCCGGCCAAGCGCACGTTCCAGGCGCTGCGGATCGCGGTCAACGGCGAACTGGACTCGTTGACCGCTGCGCTGCCCGCAGCGCTGGAGGCGCTTGCCGTCGACGGGCGTATCGCCGTGCTGGCGTACCACTCGTTGGAGGACCGCATCGTCAAGCGGGCGTTCGCCGCCGCCACCGCGTCGGCTACCCCGGCCGGTCTGCCGGTCGAGCTGCCCGGGCACGGGCCGCAGTTCACGGCGTTGACGCGCGGCGCGGAACGCGCCGGCGACGCCGAGGTCCTGCGCAATCCGCGCAGTGCCGGAGCGCGGCTGCGGGCCGTGCAGCGGGTCGAGCCCAAACATCGGGCAGCAAGGAGGGGCATCGATGCCGGCTAAACGTGAATCGGCGCGTGAATCGGCGCGCCATCGCGACGGCGAGCGACGGCGCGGCTCCGCACACCCCGGGCACCGGACCGCCGAGCCGATGTCGCGACGCCGCTCCCGGCCACGGCCGGGGAAGGCGTCGGCTCCTGCCCGGGAACCACGAACGCCACGGTCCGCCCCGCAAACCGCTCCCATGCCGCGGCCGGCCGAGCGATTGGCCCGCCCCACGACCACCAGCCAGGCCAAGGCCCGGGCCAGGGCACGGAAAGCCAAGGCCCCCAAAGTGGTTCGTCGACCCTTGCGGGAGCGGCTGCTGAGCAGGCTGGCGGCGATCGACCTGAGCCCGCGCACCCTGGCCAGCAAGGTGCCGTTCGTGGTGCTGGTCATCGGTGCTCTGGGCGTCGGGCTGGGTGTGACCTTGTGGCTGTCCACCGACGCCGCCGAGCGGTCCTACCAGTTGGGCAGCGCCCGCACGAAGAACCAGCTGCTGCAGCAGCAGAAGGAGGCTCTCGAACGCGACGTGCGGGAGGCCCAGGCGGCGCCGGAATTAGCCGAGGCCGCCCGCAACCTGGGAATGATCCCGTCGAAGGACGCCGCCCATCTGCTCCGGGATCCGGCCGGCAACTGGGTGGTGGTCGGGACGCCCAAGCCGGCCGAGGGCATACCGCCGCCGCCGCTGAACACCAAGCTGCCCGACGACAAGCCGCAACAACCCGGCAAGCCGGTGCTGCCGCCGGCCCCGCCGGTCAATCCGGTGGAGGTACCGATGCTGGTATCGCCGGGACCCGGCACGGCGGGCATTCCGGCAGCCGGACCCGAGGTGCTGGTCCGCGACCCCGACGGGGCCACGACGCTGGGCACCCAGCACCTGTCGGGCCGCCCGGGTGCCGCCACCGCGCCGGACCCCGGGCCGGCTGCGGCTCCGCCGCCCGCCGGGCCCGTGAACCCTGCTGGCGGCGTCGCACCCGCTCCGCCGGGTCCGTTCGCGGCAACGCCGCCGGGCGGTGAGCAGTTCGGTCCGCTGACCGCCGCGACTCCCGGTGCGGCCCGATGAGAACGGCCCATCCCGCACGGCCCGCCAGGGCGCCGAAAGGACCACCGCGGCCAAGGACCACTGCCCCGGGGCATTCGGCACGGGACCGGCGTACCCGCCAGGCCGTCGACGTGCCGGTGGCCGGCGCGTCGTTCGCATTCCGGCACCGAACCGGCAACGCGGTGATCTTCCTGGCGTTGATCGTGGCGGCCGCCCAACTGTTCTACCTGCAGGTGCCGCATGCAGCCGGTTTGCGCGCCGAGGCAGCCGGCCAACTCAAGGTCACCGATGCCGAAAAAGCCGTGCGCGGCAGCATCATCGACCGTAACAATGCTCAACTCGCCTTCACCGTGGAAGCCCGCGCGCTGACGTTCCAGCCACGCCGGATCCGCAAGCAGCTCGCCGAAGCCAAACACAAGGACCCCGGCGCCCCGGATCCGCAGCAGCGGCTGCACGACATCGCCGTCGAGGTCGCGACTCGGCTCAACAACAAGCCCGACGCGGCCACCGTGGCGAAAAAGCTGCGCAGTGACCAGACGTTCGTCTATCTGGCCCGCGCCGTCGATCCGGCTCTCGCCAGTGCGATCACCGCGAAGTACCCCGAGGTCGGCGCCGAGCGGCAGGACCTGCGCCAGTACCCGGGCGGATCACTGGCCGCCAACATCGTCGGCGGCGTCGGCTGGGACGGGCACGGGCTGCTGGGCCTGGAGGACTCGCTGGACGCCGTGCTGGCCGGCACCGACGGCTCGATCACCTACGACCGCGGCTCCGACGGGGTGGTGATCCCCGGCAGCTACCGCAACCAGCACCGGGCGGTCAATGGTTCGACCGTGCAGCTCACCGTGGACAACGACATCCAGTTCTACGTCCAGCAACAGGTGCAACAGGCCAAGAACGCCTCGGGCGCCCGCACCGTCTCGGCCGTCGTGCTCGATGCCAAGACCGCTGAGGTGCTGGCGATGGCAAGCGACAACACCTTCGACCCGTCGCAGGACATCGGGCGACAGGGTGACAAGCAGATGGGCAACCCGCCGGTGAGTGCACCGTACGAGCCCGGATCGGTGAACAAGATCGTCACCGCCTCCGCCGTCATCGAATACGGCCTGAGCAACCCCGACGAGGTGCTGTCGGTGCCCGGCTCGATCCACCTGGGCGGCGTGGACGTCCACGATGCCTGGGCGCACGGCCTGGCCCGGTACACCACCACCGGGGTGTTCGGCAAGTCGTCCAACGTGGGCACCCTGATGTTGGCCCAGCGAGTCGGCCCGCAACGGTTTTTCGACATGCTGAAAAAGTTCGGCCTGGGTCAGCGCACCGGTGTCGGACTGCCCGGCGAGAGTGCGGGGCTGGTACCGCCGATCGATCAGTGGTCGGGCAGCACCTTCGCCAACCTGCCTATCGGGCAGGGGCTTTCGATGACCTTGTTGCAGCTGGCCGGGATGTATCAGGCGATTGCCAACGACGGGCTGCGGATCCCGCCACGGGTCGTGAAGGCGACGATCGCGCCGGACGGCAGCCGCACCGAGGAGCCGCGGCCCGACGGTGTGCAAGTGGTATCGGCGCAGACCGCGCACACGGTGCGCGACATGCTGCGGGCGGTGGTGCAGCGCGACCCGACGGGCGTCCAGCAGGGCACCGCCCCGCAGGCCGCGCTCGACGGTTATCAGGTCGCCGGCAAAACGGGGACGGCCCAGCAGATCAACCCGGCCTGCGGCTGCTACTTCGACGATGTCTACTGGATCAGCTTCGCCGGTATGGCACCGGCCGACGACCCGCGTTATGTCATCGCCGTCATGATGGACAATCCGCACCGCGCCGCCGACGGCTCGCCGGGAACCTCGGCGGCGCCGCTGTTCCACACCCTCGCCTCCTGGCTGATGCAGCGTGAGGATGTCCCGCTGTCACCCGATCCCGGGCCGCCGTTGACGCTGCAGGAGCTGTAGCGATCGGTGCATGGCGCCGTGCTCCCGGCAGTGTCGGGCGACAGGTTTCGCCGACGCGGCGAACGTTACGCTAGCGTCACGGCGGCCGGCGAGCGTGACGCCACCGTCACGGCCGCCAGGCCCCAACCGTGACCGCGTCCTATGCGCCGGGAGCAACCAGGCAACCCTGGATAAGGTGTCATCGCTGACAGCAGACGGAGGTGATGACGGTGCCCACTGCGCTGCGGCCCGGCGCCGGTCCGGGGGTGTTGTTGTCGGCGCTGGCCGCCCAGGTTGGCGCGGTGTCCGCGGCCGGGTCGCCCGCCGGCGGGGCAATCCCCGACCTGCGGGTCACCGGGGTGACGCTGCGAGCCCAAGACGCCCTGCCCGGTGATCTGTTCGCGGCCCTGAGCGGCACCTCGACGCACGGTGCCCGCTACGCGGGCGCGGCGGTGGAACGCGGCGCCGTGGCGGTGTTCACCGATGCGGCCGGGGTGGCGGAGTTGGCCGGCTGCCGGCCCGGCTCCGTCCCGGTGCTGGTTCACCCGGCGCCGCGCAGAGTGCTCGGCGAACTGGCGGCCACGGTCTACGGCCACCCGTCCCAGCGGCTCGTCGTCGTCGGGATCACCGGAACCTCGGGCAAGACCACGACGACCTATCTGGTCGAGGCCGGTTTGCGGGCGGCCGGGCGGACGGTGGGTCTGATCGGCACCATCGGCGCCCGTGTCGACGGCGCCGAGGTGCCCAGTGTGCTGACCACCCCCGAGGCGCCTGCACTGCAGGCCCAGCTCGCGGCGATGGCCGCAAGCGGGGTCGACACCGTCGTGATGGAGGTGTCCAGTCACGCCCTGGCGCTGGGCCGAGTCGACGGTGTCCGCTTCGCGGTGGGCGGTTTCACCAACCTGTCCCGCGACCATCTCGACTTCCACGGGAGCATGGCCGAGTATTTCGAGGCCAAAGCGCGGTTGTTCGATCCGGCCTCGCCGCTGCACGCCCACACCGCGGTGGTCTGCGTCGACGACGACGGCGGTCGCGCGATGGCCGCTCGGGCCGGTACCCCGATCACCGTCAGCGCCGCCGGTCATGCCGCCGACTGGCGCGCCGAGGACGTGGCCGCCGACGCCGCCGGCAGCGAGTTCACCGCGGTCGACCCGGCCGGGGTGCACCATCGGGTGGGAATCCGATTGCCCGGCGGCTACAACATCGCCAATGCGCTTGTCGCACTGGCCATTGTGGATTGTCTAGGAGTTTCGCCGGAGCAGGCGGCGGTGGGGCTGCGTGACGCGACCGTCCCGGGGCGCTTAGAGCAGGTCGATTGCGGCCAGGACTTTTTCGCGCTGGTCGACTACGCCCACAAGCCGGGCGCGTTGCGCGCGGTGTTGCACGCCGTTCGCCGTCCCGGCAGCCGGCTGGCAGTGGTGTTCGGCGCCGGCGGCGACCGCGACCCCGGCAAGCGGGAGCCCATGGGCAGGATCGCCGCCGAGCTGGCCGACCTTGTCGTCGTCACCGACGACAACCCGCGCGGGGAAGACCCGGCGGCGATTCGCCGCGAGATCCTGCGCGGCGCCGCGGGCGCCGGCAGCGCCGCGGCCATCGTCGAGATCGGCGACCGGCGGGCGGCCATCCGGTATGCGGTCGGCTGGGCGGGCCCGGGCGACGTGGTGCTGATCACCGGCAAAGGGCACGAAACCGGGCAGAGCGCGGCCGGGCAGACCCGCCCGTTCGACGACCGCGTCGAGCTGGCCGCGGCTCTTCGGGAGCGGGCGTGATCGATCTGACCGTGGCCCAGATCGCCGATATCGTCGGCGGGCGGCTGGCCGGCATCACCCCGCAGGCCGCCGCCGAGCTGCACGTGACCGGCACCGTCGAGTTCGACTCGCGCCGGGTCACGCCCGGCGGCTTGTTCGTGGCGCTCCCGGGCGCCCGCACCGACGGGCACGACCACGCCGCCGCGGCGGTGGCGGCCGGCGCGGTCGCCGTGCTGGCCGCCCGTCCGGTCGGGGTGCCCGCGATCGTGGTCGCACCGCCCGTCCCCGACCCGTACGCAGAAGGTCGTGCCGGGGTTCTCCGGCACGACACCGACGGGTCGGGTGCGGCGGTGCTGGCCGCGCTGGCCAAACTGGCGTCGGAGGTGGCGACACGCCTGGTCGAAAAGGGGCTGACCATCGTCGGGATCACCGGCTCATCGGGCAAAACCTCGACCAAGGACCTGCTCGCCGCGGCGCTGGCGCCGCTCGGAGAGGTGGTGGCACCGCCGGGCTCGTTCAACAACGAGCTGGGCCACCCCTGGACGGTGCTGCGTGCCACCGAAAGCACCGACTACCTGGTTTTGGAGCTCTCGGCCCGCCGTCCGGGCAATATCGCCGCACTGGCGGCTATCGCCCCGCCCACAGTCGGCGTGGTGCTCAACGTCGGCACCGCGCACCTGGGCGAGTTCGGCTCCCGGCAGGCCATCGCCGAGACCAAAGCCGAATTGCCGCAATCTGTTCCACGATCCGGCGCGGTCGTCCTCAACGTCGACGACCCGGTGGTGGCTGCGATGGCCGACAAAACCGCCGCCCGGGTAATCACGGTCAGCCGCGCCGGACCGGCCGACGTCTGGGCCGGCCCGGTGACCCTCGACGAACTGGCCAGGGCATGCTTCACGCTGCACGCCGGTGACTGCGCCGCCCGGGTGCAACTGGCCGTACACGGCGACCACCAGGTCAGCAACGCGCTGTGCGCGGCGGCGGTCGCGCTGCACTGCGGGGCCGGAGTCGAGCAGGTGGCGGCCGCGCTGGCCGATGCGCATCCGGCGTCAATGCACCGGATGCAGGTGACAACCCGCGCCGACGGGGTGACCGTGATCGACGACGCCTACAACGCCAACCCGGATTCGATGCGGGCCGGTCTGCAGGCGCTGGCCTGGATGACCCGGGGGGGGCGGCGCAGCTGGGCGGTGCTCGGCGAGATGGCCGAACTCGGCGACGACGCGATATCCGAGCATGACCGCATCGGCCGGCTGGCTGTGCGCTTAGATGTGTCTCGACTCGTTGTCGTCGGAATGGGGAGGGCTATGAGCGCCATGCACCACGGTGCGGTCATGGAGAGCTCGTGGGGGGCCGATGCTGCCAACAGGGCCAGCCTCGTCGCCGACGCCGAGGCTGCCCTGGCATTGTTGCGGGCCGAACTGCGGCCGGGGGATGTGGTGCTGGTCAAGGCCTCCAACTCGGCCGGGCTGGGGGATCTTGGCGATGCGCTGATCGCCGACGCTGAGCCGACGGGCCGCGTCCCCCCTCGGGCGGCACGCCCGTTGCCGACGGACCGCGGCCGATGATCGAAATCCTCGTCGCCGTCGCGATCGCGCTGACGGTGGCCATCATGCTGACCCCGGTGCTGATCCGGCTGTTCACCAGGCAGGGCTTCGGACACGAGATCCGCGAGGACGTGCCGCCGACCCACCACACCAAGCGCGGCACCCCGTCGATGGGCGGGGTGGCGATCCTGGCCGGAATCTGGTCGGGCTATCTGGGCGCCCACGTCGTCGGCCTGGCGTTGCAGGGTGAGGGCCCGTCCACATCCGGTCTGCTGGTGCTGATGCTGGCCACCGTGCTGGGTGCCGTCGGATTCGTCGACGACCTGATCAAAATCCGCCGCTCGCGCAACCTCGGATTGAACAAGACCGCCAAAACGGTCGGACAGATCGGCGCCGCTGTGCTGTTCGGTGTGCTGGTGATGGGATTCCGCAACAACGACCTCGCCCCGGCCAGCCCCAGCTTGTCCTATGTGCGTGAGATCGCGACCGTCACCTTGGCACCCCCGTTGTTCGTCTTGTTCTGCGTGCTCATCGTCTATGCCTGGTCGAACGCAGTGAACTTCACCGACGGCCTGGACGGCCTGGCCGGCGGCGCCATGGCGATGGTCACCGCCGCCTACGTGCTGATCACGTTCTGGCAGTACCGCAATGCCTGCGCCACCGCACCGGGGCTGGGCTGCTACAACGTGCGCGATCCGCTGGATTTGGCGCTGGTCGCCGCGGCGACCGCGGGCGCCTGTATCGGTTTTCTGTGGTGGAATGCCGCTCCGGCCAAGATCTTCATGGGTGACACCGGCTCGCTGGCGCTGGGCGGCATCATCGCGGGACTGTCGGTGTGCAGCCGCACCGAACTGCTTGCGGTGGTGCTCGGCTCGTTGTTCGTCGCCGAGATCACCTCCGTTGTGCTGCAGATCCTGGCATTCCGCAGCACTGGACGGCGGATGTTCCGGATGGCGCCGTTCCATCACCATTTCGAGCTGGTCGGCTGGGCGGAGACCACGGTGATCATCCGGTTTTGGTTGCTGACCGCGATCAGTTGTGGGCTTGGTGTGGCGCTGTTCTACAGCGAGTGGCTGGCCGCCACCGGCGGTTGACGTGACCGGCCTGCATCCGCTTGCTCCCGGCGCCCCGGTGTTGGTCGCCGGCGGTGGGGTGTCCGGCCGCTCGGTGCTGGCAGCGCTGGGCACGCTCGATGTGGCGGCGACGCTGTGCGACGACGACCCGGCTACCCGGCAACGCCACGCCGACGCGGGAACACCGGCGGTGAGCCCGTCGAGCGCCGCCGCCAACATCACCGACTACGCCCTGGTCGTCACCAGTCCCGGCTTCCGGCCGACGGCGCCGGTGCTGGCCGCCGCCGCGGCGGCCGGGGTGCCGATCTGGGGGGACGTCGAGCTGGCTTGGCGGCTCGACGCTGTCGGTCACTACGGGCCGGCGCGGCGCTGGCTGGCCGTCACCGGCACCAACGGCAAGACCACCAC
>NZ_VYIK01000479.1 GCF_008709575.1 Mycobacterium sp. | reverse complement strand
AGTTACTGCCGTCTAAAGAAACTCACATACCTGACAGTGGGCTGGTTCGGTTGCTTCGTGCCAGCCCACTGGAGTTTCGAGACCTCTCGCGGGCGCTTGCCATCGTGCTTGATCGGCGTCGCGTCATACCGGGCTGACGTATGGCATGCCGAGTGTCGCCGCAGCCTCGGCCATTCGGTCGTCGTATGTGACCACCGCCCGCAGTGACGTGCCGGCCCGCTGTGCCGCCGCAAGGTGGATAGCATCGAGCGTGCGAAGCCGCGGCGGCGGTAGGGCCGCCGCGTCATCGAGCATTGAGCGGCTCAGTGCGACGGTGTCGATGCTGTCCACGAGGGCGCGAGCCTGCGTAATGGCCGGCAGGCCCCCGTCTGCTACCGCGCGAACGAGCTCGGTTCTGGCAAGCGCCGCGGTGAACAGATCATCTTCGACAGCGCCCTGGAGCGCCTTGATGGCATTGATGAAGCACAGGCCGCTGCCGTGGCCATCGGACACCGCGTGTTGGATGCGGCGGACGACGAGTGGTGATCAGCCGGGCTGAGCTTTACTGGGCCGACCTGGGTGAGCCACCCGGGAGCCGACCAGCCTTGCGCCGT
>NZ_VYIK01000478.1 GCF_008709575.1 Mycobacterium sp. | reverse complement strand
TGGTGTCCAACTGGGTCTACATGGTCATCGCCGCCCTGGCCTGGAACATCAAGTCCTGGTTCGCGATGATGCTGCACCGCAAGGCCGACCGGCGCGACTGGATCGCCATGGAGTTTCGCCGCTTCTGCACCCAGGTGATCCTCATTCCCGCCATGATCATCCGCCGCGCCCGCGGCATCACTGTCCGCATCATCGGCTACCACCCCAGCCTGGACCGATTCCTCAGCGCCTACAACGCTATTGAGCGCACTCGCTTCGGCTGACACCCGCACCCTTCACTTGCCTGCGGGCCCTGCGGCACCCGCATACGACGGTCACCCCCTCTCCGTGCTCGAACCGGCACGCCCCGCGTCGTCCTGGCATGCCCGCACACCCGAATAACCCCAGCAAAAGCAGTAATCCAGCCAAACCACGACCCCACAGACACCCGATGACCCCCGAAAAACCGCCGAACCGCCACACTGAAACGGCATCCGCCAAAATCCCGAGACCCGACCACGTCGACTCGCTTATTTGAGGACTAGGTGCCCGCCCCATAAACCGGCACCGGTGGCCGCGCCTTGGCGAGCAGATCGGTAACCACCGGTCCGAGTT
>NZ_VYIK01000477.1 GCF_008709575.1 Mycobacterium sp. | reverse complement strand
CGGTCTCGGCGTTCGGGGGCACCACTCCGCTGATCGCCGAGTCGCTGGTCCGCGGCCTGCACAATGTGATGGTGCCCGCCTACATGCTGATGGTCGCCGGCGTCATCGGCCTGCTGACCCTGATGTTCACTCCCGAGGTGGCGGGCAAACGACTGCCGGGTTCGGGGCCGTCTGTCGCCAACGAAGCCGAAGCGCGCGCCCTCGCCGAGCGTGAGCACGTTGATTGACGCCGTCGGGCATGAGGTGGCAACGGTACACCTCGGCCCGGTCGTTGTTCCGATGACCATGACGCGGCGCGTTGATGCGGCCATCCCGAAAGACGTTGATGCAGCGGCCGTATCACGGGCCCTCCTCGTCGAGGAGTTCCTCCGGATGATGGATGTGATTGACGCGCGGCGGTCCGGTGCCGTCCGACCAGGCTAGCCGGCCCTTCTCGGTGATAGTCGTTGTGTACTGACCACGGGTCGCCGCAGCGTGGTCGGGCGCGCAGCCGAAGAACAGCTTGTCGGCGTCGGTCGTGCCGCCGCGGGCCCAATCGGCCGCGTGATGCACTTCAGAGCGATAGCCGGATTCCAGGCAGTCGGGCCGGGTGCAGC
>NZ_VYIK01000476.1 GCF_008709575.1 Mycobacterium sp. | reverse complement strand
CTAAGCATGCCTCGATGACCTCGGCCTCATCTTTGACAATCATGTTTAAGCAGACGGTCTTTTTCGAATTGCTATCTGCAGCCGACACGGGTCGCTCTGACGTCGGGGGGTAGATCTCTGGGCCTTTCATCCATTCCCACTGGCCATCGCCCAGATCTTAGCTGATCCCTGCGTAGCCCTTTCGCTGACTCATCGGCGAATGCAGGCGTGCGGCATGTCGTCGAAGCGGGTGGCGCTACCGGCAGAGGATGGGTTTGACGGCTCTGGTGACATAGCCGTGGGCGTGCTGACGGCTTCCGCGAACACCAGGTGTTGGCGACGGTTGACAACGAGGCCACTCGCGACGGTCGCCACCCCGCCGTGCAGGACCGGGCCGCGTTGCCGAAGCTGCTGCACAACGCCAACCGGATCGCGCCGACCATCCCAGGGGTCGAGAAGGGCTACACCGGCCAGACCGCCACCACGAAGGATTCGTCTACTTCAGACAAATCGCCCGCCACTGCGACGACTCGACCGCAGTTGACTCGAAACTGGAGTGTGCACGCCCTCAGCGCGTCAACTCGACGACCTGGGCGCGGTGGAATTGCCAGCGCTGGAC
>NZ_VYIK01000475.1 GCF_008709575.1 Mycobacterium sp. | reverse complement strand
CTATGGGTGGAGCGCCCGGGGCCGGTGGTCATGGCGGGCTGATCGGTGTGCAGGGGTCCACCGGCAGCGCGGGGGTGGCCGGGTTGCAAGGTGATGGTGGCAACGGTGGTGCGGGTGGGGCCGGGGGGAACGGCGCGACCGGGGCCACCGGCAGCACCGGTAGCAGCGGGACGGCCGGGGCGGCCGGGACTGCCTCGGATCCCACTGGCGGTGCCGGCACCAACGGTGGTGACGGCGGGATCGGCGGCACCGGCGGCGATGGTGGGGCCGGTGGTGCGGGCGGGGCCGCCGGGACCGGACACGTCGATGGCGCTGTGGGGGCCGGCGGTGTCGGCGGCAACGCCGGCGACGGCGGCAACGGCGGCACCGGCGGTGATGGGGGCAACGGCGGGGCTGGGTTTAGCCCGACCACCGCGGGGGGCTCCGGCGGTCAGGGCGGTACCGGTGGGGCTGGGGGTGACGGCGGGGCCGGCGGGGCTGCGGGCAGCGCCGGTGTCGGGGGTCTTAACGGCGCCGGGGCCGACCGGGCCGCTGATGGCAGCGCGGGGGTGGCCGGGTTGCAAGGTGATGGCGGCAACGGTGGTGCGGGTGGGGCCGG
>NZ_VYIK01000474.1 GCF_008709575.1 Mycobacterium sp. | reverse complement strand
TGATGCGAGCAACCCCGCGGCGTTGCCCGCGTTGGGTGGGGCCGGCGGTGACGGCGGGGACGGCGGCAACGGCACGGGACTGCTCGGCAGTGGCGGCCCTGGCGGCGCCGGCGGCGACGGGAGCAACCCTGACGGTTTGCCCGCGCTGGGCGGTGCCGGTGGGCTGGGTGGCACATTCGGTGCCCACGGCGTGGTCGGTGAGCCCGGCGCACTGACCCGAGTCCCGCCGGCCGGCGGCGCCCAGGCGCAGACCGTGGGCACCGACAACCCAGGGATCGAGATACAGCCGATCAGCACCACCGGCACGTGGCTGACCAACAGTGACGGCCAGGTGGTGATGCTGCACGGGTTCAGCCAGATGGTCAAGGTGCCGCCGTTCGAGCCGTCCCAGGACGGGTTCAGCAACTCCGACGCGGCATTGCTGCAAGCCGACGGGTTCAACGTGGTGCGGCTGGGTATCTTCTGGGCTGCGATCGAGCCTGAGCCCGGTGTCTTCAACCAGGCCTACCTGGCCTCGGTCGCCCAGACCGTGCAGATGCTGGCCGACCACCACATCTACGTGCTGCTCGGCGGCGCCGACGAGGACTCCTACAGCGCCA
>NZ_VYIK01000473.1:339-600 GCF_008709575.1 Mycobacterium sp. | reverse complement strand
CTCAACGAGGTGGACAAGGTGGCGCCCTATGAGCCCTCCGGTGAAGGATTTGGCCTGCAGGACGCGGCGTTTTTGGCGGCCAACGGCTTCAACGTGGTGCGGCTGGGCGTTCAGTGGGCCGGTGTGGAGCCCGAGCCCGGTGTGATCGACTACGCCTACCTCGCCTCGATCGCGCAGACCGTGCAGACCCTGGAAGACCACGGCATCTATGTTGTGCTCGACATGCACCAGGACAACTACAGCAGCGTGTTCGCAGGCGAC
>NZ_VYIK01000473.1:0-214 GCF_008709575.1 Mycobacterium sp. | reverse complement strand
AACGCCTGGGATGCGTTCTGGTCGAACGCCACAGCGCCGAACGGGGCCGGATTGGAGGATGATTACGCCCAGATGTGGGAGGCTGTTGCGGCCTACTTCAACGGCAACCCCGGCGTGGTCGGCTTTGAGATCATGAACGAGCCGTATCCGGGTGCACTGTGGCCGACCGTGTTGGGCAGCACGGCTTTTGACGCGCAGAATCTGACGCCGTTCT
>NZ_VYIK01000472.1 GCF_008709575.1 Mycobacterium sp. | reverse complement strand
CCGGTTGAACGTCGGTAGTGATAAATGGCCGCCTGCGCCGGCCGCCCAGCCGATGACGATCAGCCGGCTGCGCAACCGAAAGCGTCCCCGTCGAATTTCGGCGGTGGGTGCAATGGATGAAACAGCCAGCAAGCCACCGGCCATCAGGCAAAGGCGGTGAAGAAAACGGTCTGGTAACTGGGCGGGGCTCCAAGGTCAGCTGCAACTTGTGGTCCATGCTCCGCGAGGGTCCAAAGCGTGACCATAGCGGGGTCGACAACGTGGGGTTTGCCAGAGTTGTGACAGGGCTATGCCGAACCCACGCCCAGCGCGCGAACTGCCAGCAAATTACCTTGCCTGGCTAATGAATTGTAATTGGTACCCCGCCGCACCCGTGTGCAGTGAGGCGCTGTGAAGGCGGCGCCAGCGTGCTCACACCGTTCAGGCGGAGTGTCGGCACCGAACTCTATGCCTGGGCATCGGTCGGCACACCGCCCACAGCCCCACGTCACAACGTTGGGGTAGGTCCGTCCAATGTGTCGGACCCGTTCTCGATAATTCACGACGGACCTAGTGTCCCGCGCCGTTAATTCGTTTTATTAATCTTCCAATGGACTCCAGG
>NZ_VYIK01000471.1 GCF_008709575.1 Mycobacterium sp. | reverse complement strand
GGTGAGGGCAGGTAGGGGTGACCCGTCGGCGTTGCCGGTGGCGGCGGGTTGTGGTGAGGTGTTTCTGACTTACTAAGCCGTGCATAAATAAGGTGACACGCCGAAGGTAATGCGTGCATTGTGGGGATGCCTCGTGTTTGCTTATCCCTATGCGGAACAACGACGGTCGCAAGCTTGACCACGCCACGTTGGAGGCGTTGCGGATGCGGGCGGTGGATCGGATAGCTGCCGGCGTGCCGGTAGCCGAAGTCGCAGAAACCCTTGGTCTGCATCGTGGTTCGGTGCATCGGTGGGTGGCGCGCCACGTGCGGGGCGGGAAGGAGGCGTTGAAGGCCAAGCCGGTGCCCGGCCGGCCACCCACACTGACCGACCAGCAGCTGGCCCGGCTGGGCAAGATCGTGGCGTCCAAGGATCCGCGGCAGTTGCAGTTCGACTTCGGGCTGTGGACCCGCGACATGGTCGCCGCCGTCGTCAAACGTGAGTTCGGCGTAGAGCTGCACCCGACGACCATCGGCCGGATCCTGCGCAAACTCGGGTTCACCCCGCAGCGTCCGCTGCGGCGGGCCTTGCAGCAAGACCCCGAGGCCGTGCGCATCTGGAAGACTC
>NZ_VYIK01000470.1:259-606 GCF_008709575.1 Mycobacterium sp. | reverse complement strand
ACGTGGCCAGCGGTGCGGCAGGGCGAGCGGCCGACCGGGAGAACCGGATCGTCTGCCGGGACGGCGGTCTGGGTTGGTCTGAGCACGCTCCTATGACCGCATCATTGCGACCGTAGGGGCGTGGGACATGTCACCGGCGTGGTTGGCTCAGCTGGCCTCACAGGGCCGGTTGGTTGTTCCACTCGACCTGCCAGGCCCGCAGCGCTCGATCGCCTTGCAACGGATCGATAGCCATCTGGAAAGCGTGGTCTTCTGTGGGTTCATGCGTATGCCGGGCGCGTTCGCCGATCCCGAATCGATTCACCAGCCTGGCCCCGACCCTGGGGTGTTCCTGGAGCTGGCCGATC
>NZ_VYIK01000470.1:0-229 GCF_008709575.1 Mycobacterium sp. | reverse complement strand
ACACCCCACACACACAAACCGCGCCGGCGACAATCTCACAACCAGGCGTATCGCCGGCTGGCAGTTTCTCACATACGTGGCACCGCGGCAGGTAGAGACGAGCAGGCGTGTCGCCCGACTTTCGCCGCCGCATGCCGACCGCGCAGTGACGAGCCGGGCCGTGCTCGTAGACCGACATTCGGAGGCGACAAGAGGACCGGCAAAGCCGTCCTAAGCCGTCCTAAGCCGT
>NZ_VYIK01000046.1 GCF_008709575.1 Mycobacterium sp. | reverse complement strand
GCGACGAAAGCGTTCCCCGAAGGTCCGGCCATGAAGGAGGGTAGAGCTATCAGCGGCTCGGCTCCTCCATTGTGATTGTGACGAGGCTGCAGGACTCGCGTCGAGTGACGCTACGGCCCACGCGCTTGCTCCCTCCAAAGAGGCTTTTGACACCCCGCTTAGCCCGCCGCCTCTCGACGACGAACCGGGGCCTGCTACCCGGCGCTCCGGTGCCTACCGGGACGGGACTTCCACCCGCTAGTCCAGTCCAACTTGCAGGACGCAACATGCTCGTCAATCTAATCGCCGGCGTGGCGATCCCGGTTGGTGCTGGCAGACTGTGGCTCGATGATCCCGCAGGATGCCTACCAGGATGCCTACGACGACCTGGACCGCGAGCGGCTGGTGCCCGAAGCACCCAAGACTGCCGGCTTGCCGGGTACCGATGATCAGCGTCACCGTACCGACTTCGCCCGCGACCGCGCCCGCGTGCTGCACAGTGCCGCCCTGCGTCGGCTGGCCGACAAGACCCAGGTCGTCGGCCCCCGGGAAAGCGACACTCCGCGCACCCGGCTCACCCACTCGCTGGAAGTCGCCCAGATCGGGCGGGGCATGGCGATCGGGTTGGGCGCTGATCCGGACCTGGTCGATATGGCCGGCCTGGCCCACGACATCGGGCACCCGCCTTACGGGCACAACGGGGAAGCCGCCCTTGACGCCCTCGCCGCGACCTGCGGCGGGTTCGAGGGCAATGCGCAGAACTTCCGAATTCTGACCAGGTTGGAGCCCAAAGTCCTCGACAGCCATGGCAAGAGCGCCGGGCTGAACCTGACCCGGGCCGCTTTGGACGCGGTCACCAAATATCCGTGGACCCGCTCGGCTGATCGACGCAAGTTCGGTTTTTACGACGCCGACCTCGAGGCGGCTGCCTGGGTGCGCACCGGAGCGCCTGCTAACCGCACGTGTTTGGAAGCGCAGCTCATGGACTGGGCCGACGATGTCGCTTATTCGGTCCATGACGTCGAGGACGGGGTCATCTCCGGGCGCATCGACCTGCGGGTGCTCGCCGACAACACCGATGCCGCGGCGCTGGGCACACTGGTGCCGCCCGAATTCCCCGGGCTCGGCGCCGACGACGTGGTCGCGGCGGCCCAGCGGCTGTCGGGCCTGCCGGTGGTCGCCGCGGTCGGTAAGTACGACGGAACCCTGCCGGCGTCGGTGGCCCTGAAACGGCTGACCAGCGAACTCGTCGGCCGGTTCGCCTCGGCGGCCATCGCCGCCACCCGAGCGGTCGCCGGGCCCGGTCCGCTGGGGCGCTACCGGTCCGACCTGCATGTGCCCGACCTGGTGCGCGCGGAGGTGGCGGTGTTGAAGATGCTGGCGCTGCAGTTCATCATGTCCGACCCGCGGCATCAACAAATCCAGGCCCGCCAGCGCGAGCGGATTCATCGGGTGGCGCAATGGCTGTTGGCCGGTGTGCCGCGAACACTTGACCCGGTCTTCGTCCCGGCGTTCGACACTGCCGCCGACGACGGTGCCCGGCTGCGGGTCGTCGTCGACCAGATCGCGTCCTACACCGAGGGGCGCCTGGAACGCATCGACGCCGGCCTGCGATCGGCGGCGCAGTAGCTTCGCGGCAGCGCCGCGACCATGGCTTCGACCTGGGTGCGCGTCAACGTGGCGATGCTGCCGTCCGGCAGTCCGAGGATGCGGTCGATGGCAAGACCGTGAAGTTTGTATCGCGTTGTCAGTACATCGATTGCCCGGTTCCGGGCGGTGTCGTCGCCGGCGTCCAACACATCGACGATGTTGGAGTTCGTGCGGGCGGCAAGACCATAAATCATGTCGGCGACACCCTCGGGGTCGAACGTGTCGAAGACGCCGCCTGCGACCCCCTCCGAGATCAGCCCCGCCAACAACGGCAGGTAAAGCTGTTCCTCGACGGTGAGGATCCGTCGGTACAACGTGGCATTGTCTGGTCGCAGTAACGATGCCATCGTGGCCAGCTGCTCTGGCCCGTCCGTCGTCATGTCGAAACCTGCCTGCAACACCGCATTGAGCCGGTCCAGCGCACTACCGCCGCACCGAGCCGAAGCGTCCTCGATAGCGGCGAATGCCGTGCGGGCACTGCGCTTGGCCAGTGCCACTATCAGCGCGTCTTTGGAGGGAAACCAATGGTAGAAGGCACCTTTGGAGACCCCGGCGTCGGCGATCAGATCGTTGAGGCTGACATTGTCGTATCCGTGTCGCAGAAACAGCCCCGTGGCCCGGTCCAGCAGCTCCGCTCGGCGGATATCGGGATGTTTAATCACCCGCGGCATGTGGGCGGTCCTGGGATGTGCGTTGCGGTTTCCAACCGACGTAGGTGAGGTATAGCCCGGCCGAAGCCAGGCAGATGAACAGCACCCAGATCAGCACGGTCGCACCCGAGCTGTAGACCGCCGTGCCGGCGGCGTCGTAGGCCTGCGGGACGGTCAGCAGCAATACGCCCCGAATCGCCAGAAACCAGCCGATGACCGACACGATGACCGCGGCCCCGGGCTGGGCGATGGTGAAGAACGGGCCCATCGCTCGGGCGAACATGCGGGTGCGGATTGGCGACTGCTCCGATGTGCTCATACGTGCCTCCCCGACTCCCAGGTGCGATATACCGACCACTGGTTGGTATACAAGACCGATGGTTGGTGAGCGCATCGATGGTTGAACCGCCGCCCGACCCGATGCGCTCTACACTGAGCCGATGGCCGGCCGCATCTCCGATCGCGATATCGCCGCCATCCGCGAACGAGTCCGCATCGACGAGGTCGTCGGCGACTACGTGCAGCTGCGGCGCGCCGGCGCGGACTCCCTGAAGGGCTTGTGCCCGTTTCACGATGAGAAGACGCCCTCGTTCCACGTGCGACCCCACCACGGCCACTTCCACTGCTTCGGCTGCGGCGAAGGCGGCGACGTGTACGCGTTCGTCCAGAAGATCGAACACGTCACGTTCGTGGAGGCGGTCGAGCTGCTCGCCGACCGGATCGGTTACCCGATCACCTACACCGGCGCCGCCACCAGTGTGCAGCGCGACCGCGGCAGCCGCAGCAGGCTGCTGGCCGCCAACGCCGCGGCGTTGGAGTTCTACGTCGAGGCTCTGGAATCCGCCGAGGCCGCGCCGGCCCGCCACTATCTGACCGAGCGAAACTTCGACGCCGACGCCGCTCGGCATTTCGGCTGCGGGTTCGCCCCGTCGGGCTGGGATAGGCTGACAAAACACCTGCTGCACAAGGGATTCGAATTCAAGGAGCTGGAGGCGGCCGGCCTGTCCAGGCAGGGCCGGCGCGGTCCGATCGACCGGTTCCACCGGCGGCTGCTGTGGCCGATCCGCACGCCTGCCGGTGAAGTGATCGGGTTCGGTGCCCGGCGGCTGTTCGACGACGACCCGATGGAGGCCAAGTACGTCAACACGCCCGAGACCCTGCTCTACAAGAAGTCGTCGGCGCTGTTCGGGATCGACCTGGCCAAACGCGACATCGCCAAGGGGCATCAGGCCGTTGTCGTCGAGGGGTACACCGACGTGATGGCGATGCACCTGGCCGGGGTGACGACGGCGGTCGCGTCCTGCGGCACCGCGTTCGGGGACGAGCATCTGGCGATGCTGCGCCGACTGATGATGGACGACAACTTCTTTCGCGGCGAACTGATCTACGTGTTCGACGGCGACGAAGCAGGTCGAAACGCTGCTCTCAAAGCCTTCGCGGGCGAACAACAGCTGGCGGGCCAGTCTTTCGTCGCGGTCGCGGCCGACGGGATGGATCCCTGCGATCTACGGCTGGCTTCCGGCGACGGCGCGCTGCGGGACCTGGTCGCGCGCCGGACCCCGTTGTTCGAGTTCGCTATTCGCTCAGCATTGGCCCAGCTCGACCTGGACAGCGCCGAGGGCCGGGTGGCTGCGCTGCGGCGCTGTGTGCCGATGGTCGCCCAGATCAAAGACACCACGTTGCGCGATGAGTACGCGCGCCAACTCGCCGGCTGGGTGGGGTGGTCGGATGTCGCGCAGGTGATCGGTCGGGTTCGCGAAGCAGCCCGGCGGCCGGCGCGCGCCGGATCCCGGCGCAGCGCTCCCGCCCCAGCGGCCACCGACGCGGCCGACCCGGCCGCGCTGCGGCCCGATCCCGCTGACCCCACGCTGTGGCCGCAACGCGAGGCACTCAAATCGGCGCTGCAGTATCCGGCGTTGGCCGGCCCGGTATTCGACGCAGTGACCGTCGAGAGCTTCACCCATCCCGGCTATGTCGCGGTGCGGGAGGCGATCGCGGCGGCCGGCGGGACGGGCGCGGGCATCACCGGCGGACAATGGCTGGATGCAGTGCGCCGACGGGCCGCGTCGCCGGAGACGGCCGGGCTTGTCAGTGAGCTGGGCGTCGAAGCCATCCGTGTCGACGACGACGAGAAGCTGCCGCGCTACATCGCCGGGGTGTTGGCCCGGCTGCAGGAAGTATGGGTCGGGCGGCAGATCGCCGAGGTCAAGTCCAAGCTGCAGCGCATGTCACCGGTGGACCACAGCGATGAGTATCACGCTCTGTTTGGCGACCTGGTGGCGATGGAGGCATATCGGCGCAGCCTGCTGGAGCAGGCCAGCGGCGACGATCTCACCGCCTGAGCCGGATCCGGTCAGGTCGCGCCGCGCCGCTTGTGCGGCTCGACGACGCTGGTGACGGCGTCGATTTCGGTCACCATCCGCACGTCGGGTGAGACCCGGTTGGCGATCTTGCGTCGCCCCGCCTCGATCGCCGATCTGACGGTGGGATTGCTGGTCAGAGCGCGATAGGTGCCGGCGATTTGCTCGTAGCGGCGACGGCCGGCTTTCGCGCCCAGCACGTAGCCCAATCCCAGCACGACGACATACCGAATCAAAACGCTCTCCTTTGGACCTGTGGTTCCATCCTGCCTCACTCCAGCGGGCAGATGCGCGTCACCGGTGGATGACTTGGCGCGGCGGGGGCCCCGTAGGCTAGAGTCATCCCTCGTCGCGCGGGTGGAAGTACTCACTCGTGGACCGGGCAGTCCCCTGTAGCTCAACTGGCAGAGCATTCGGCTGTTAACCGAAGGGTTGAAGGTTCGAGTCCTTCCGGGGGAGCCACTGACGATGATCCGGTGCGGCGACGGACTTTCTAATCGTGGTTCTGGTCGAGCCGGGGGAGCACGGACGGCCCCGCCGGTCCCTGAGATTTCCTCGACTTCTGCTGCTTGGCCGCCTGAGCAAGCGCGCTGACGACCGGGTTGGCGGCCGCCATTTCGCGGCGCTCCTGCTCGGTCAGCTCGAAGAACAGCCACGCGCCCCACGCGGCCGGCCGGACGTAGAGCGTGACCTGGCGACGGTTGTGGAACACTGCCGGAATCGCGACAGCCCGGTCGAGCGTTGCCGAGCTGGTCATTTCTTGCTCGATCTGCGCAACGTTCGCCGATTCGTGCAACTCGTAGGTCGGCGCTTGGCCCATCCGGTTGGGCGATCCTTGCAGCGCCAGGAACCACGCCATCTTTACTCCTTCGCTCGCTCGACCAGACAAGCCTAAAGTGTGCCGCCCGGTCAGCTGCTGTGGCGCACGCCTAATTCGCCGCGCAGGTATTGAGCACGGCACGCGCGACGTGCCAACTTGCCGCTGGTTGTTCTCGGGATGGCACCGGCCGCCACCAACCGCACATCTGACACCCGCACCCCGTGCCGGCGCGAGACCGTCGCTCGGATTGCGTCGACCACCGGTTGCGGGTCGATGCGGCCGGCGCCTGGCGCCCGCTCGGCAATGACGACTAGGCATTCGCCGGTTGTCGGAGTGCTGCCTGCCGGCAGGTCCTCGGCCCGCACCGAGAATGCCGCGACATAACCCTGACGCACGGCGGGGGATGCCTCGACGACAGTCGCTTCGATGTCTTGCGGGTAGTGATTGCGGCCATCGAGGATGATGAGGTCTTTGATCCGACCCACAATGTAGAGCTCACCGTCGAGATAGGCGCCCAGATCTCCGGTCCGCAACCAGGCGGCTTCGACCGGCGCTCCGTCCGCGTGGCTGCCCCGGGGAAGCCGGGACTGCAGCTTGTTTTCGAACACCTGCTCGGTTTCTTCTTTGCGTGCCCAGTATCCGCGGCCGATGTTGTCGCCGTGCAACCAGATCTCGCCGATCTCGCCGTCGGGCAATTCGACATTGGCGTCGGGGTCGACGATCACGGCCCATTGGCATGGGGCTATCCGACCACAGGAAACGCAGGGCACGGCATTGGGGGCATTCGCGGCGACCGGCACGGCACGGCCGCTGCCCAACCGTTCACGATCGAGGAACACCGCTTTTGCCTCGGCATTCGCGTCGGTGGTTGACACGAACAGCGTGGCTTCTGCCAGCCCGTACGACGGTTTGACCGCGGTAGCGGGCAACCCGTACGGGGCGAAGGCCTTGTTGAACTTCGCGATCGAATCGATGCTGACCGGTTCCGATCCGTTGATCAGGACAACATCACTCAAGTCGATGTCATCGCCGTCGCCGGGAAGGCCGCGCTGGGTTGCCAACTCGAACGCGAAATTCGGCGCCGCCGTCACCACACGACCATGTCGCGACTCCGCGGACAGTGCATGGATCCACCGCTGCGGCCTCCGAACGAACGCGGTCGGCGACATGAGTGTCACGTGCCCGCCGTAAGTCACCGGGAAACCGATCATCAACAGGCCCATGTCGTGATAGAGCGGCAACCAGCTGACACCGTGGATGTCTTGAAGTTCCAGGC
This sequence comes from Mycobacterium sp., assembly GCF_008709575.1. Classification (GTDB taxonomy): domain Bacteria; phylum Actinomycetota; class Actinomycetes; order Mycobacteriales; family Mycobacteriaceae; genus Mycobacterium. The sequence continues at coordinate 27,557 of NZ_VYIK01000046.1, read as the reverse complement.
CGATCGCCATGATCATCTGCAACAGGTTGGTCCCGGCAGCACGGTGGCTGATCTCAACACCGGCCGGGGATCTGGTCGAGCCCGACGTGTACTGGAGGTAAGCGATGTCATCGGTGGCAAGTGCGACGGGGGTGAACGTGGCACCCACCGAGTCCGGCAGGTGATCGATAGCGATGATGCGTGGTCTGCGAGTCCGCGGGAGACTCCGGACAAAAGTCGCGATGGCGTCGCTCCCCGCAGCGGTGGTGAGCACCACCGTGGGCTCGGCATCGGCGAGCACCGCGTCGAGACGTTCGGCATGACCGGGCAGCTCGGGCGCAAACAGCGGCACCGCGATGGTTCCGGCCTTGATCGCGGCGAAGAACCCGGCGACGTAGTCCAGGCTGTGCGGTGCAACTATGGCGACGCGCTCCCCGCGCGACGTTACTTGCTGCACCCGGGCAGCGATCGCTTGCACTCTGGCGCCCAGCTGGGCCCAGGTCCAGTCGATGCGCTCCCCTTCGACGTGGCGCGCGTAGTCCAGGTAGCGATACGCGGTGACCCCGCCGAAATGCGCGATGTTGTGCTCGAGCAAGGAGACGAGGTTGACGCCCTCGGGCAAGACGATGCGGCCAGCCGAGTCCAGGTAGTCTTCCACCTTCAGCCGAGCCCCCCGACTCCGAGTGTGATTCATAAGCGAAGTTTAAGAGAACGTCGGTCGGTGTCATCGCACGGCGTGCCGATCTGGGCCGGGTTTGTCGGTGGTACCGGAACTGACGACGACGGCAGCTCCGCCCGCAGGCTGTGGATCGGTCTGGTCGGCGCGGGTGGCTGCCGGCGCCATCGCCAGCACAGTCCGCGGCGAGCATTATCGTCAGGAAACCCGACGCTAATTTACAGACTCCATCCAGGTTCTCGGCTCCTTGTGATGTTCGGCACAGTTGTGCCCGAAGGTCTGGTGCCGCGCCGCTGTGTTCTTTGGCCGTTACTCGTAACAATTGCTGGTTGTCAATTCACAAAGCCATCTTGGGGGATGGCGGCGAGGACTATCAATTGTCGGCCGCGCAGTGTTGTGCCATCTGATCGCAGCGCCACCGGCCTCACGCACCAGCAACAGTCACAGTTGCGCCTCTTGCGCACGCGATATGGCGAGAGCGGCGAGAATTAGGTACTCGATACTGTCTCCGAACGGCACTGAGTGACGTTGTTGTCGAGTTTGCTGGCGCGTGACTGCCAGGCTGTTTCGCGCGGTCAGGTTGCGGATGGATCGGTCGGGACACAACGGCAGCGCGGCTGGGTTTCCTGGAAAAATCCTGTGCATCGCCCGGTTCGGCTTCGCCTGAACGGCGGCAATGGGCCGGGTCTGCTAGAACTTAAAAGTCACGGAAAACTGGGAACGCCGAGGCCGTTTCGACCAGTCGATCCGCTATGACCAACCAACGCCGGTTGTCGTGACGTGGCGTCCATCAGCATGATCGTTGAAAGGCAAACGCTATATGGCGCGCAGGCAGCGCATAGCAGAGTGGAATCCTGAAGACACCACAGGCTGGGCGGCGGGTAACAGCCGAATCGCTCGTCGCAATCTGATCTGGCAGGTTGTGACCGTGCATACTGCCTTCTCGATCTTTTATCTGTGGTCGGTGATGGTGCTGTTCATGCCGCGCGAGGTCTACGGATTTTCGACCGGCGACAAGTTGCTGATCGGCGCCACCGCGTCCCTGGTCGGTGGCCTGGCCCGAATACCGTACGCGATGGCGGGCGCCCGGTTCGGCGGCCGCAACTGGGCGGTGCTCTCGTCGATGGTGTTGCTGATCCCCACCGCCGGGACCATGTGGCTGCTGGCCCACCCCGGCCTGCCGTTGTGGCCGTATCTGGTGTGTGCGGCATTGACCGGCTTGGGTGGCGGCAGCTACACCTCGTCGATGGCCAATGCCGAGGGTTTCTACCCCCAACGGCTCAAGGGATTGGCGCTCGGGCTTACCGGTGGGCTGGCCAACCTCGGGTCGGCGGCCGTGCAGATGGTGGGTCTGCTGGTGCTGGCCACCGCGGGGCACGAAGCGCCGTATCTGGTGTGCTCGTTCTACCTGGTGCTGCTGGCCGTCGCTGGTCTTGGCGCTGCGTTGTTCATGGACAACCTGCACTACCGCATCGACATGAGCCATTTCAAAGCCGCCCTGAAGGTGCCCGACTCGTGGGGGATCGCCGTGCTCTACTTGTGTGCGTCGGGCTCCTTCCTCGGTTTCGCGTTCGCCTTCGGCGAGGTTTTGGAACACAACTTCGTGATCAGCGGGCAAAGTCACGGGCAGGCGGCGCTGCACGCCGCCCAGGTGGCCTTCATCGGGCCGCTGCTGGGATCGCTGGCGCGGGTGGCAGGCGGCCATCTCAGTGACCGCTTTGGCGGCGGTCGTGTCACCGTGTTCGTTTTCGGAGCCTCGATCCTGGCCGCTGGGCTCCTGGTCGTCGTCAGCACCCACGACGACCTCACCCGCGGCCCGGGCGAACCCGTGACACTGGCCACGACCATCGGTTATGTCGTCGGGTTCATCGCATTGTTCGCCTTCTGCGGCGCGGCCAAGGGGGCGGTCTACAAACTGATCCCGACGATGTTCGAACTGCGCAGCCGCACCCTGGACGTCAGCGACGCCGAACGGCGGCACTGGGCGCGGGTAATGTCGGGGACCTTGATCGGGTTCGCCGGCGCTTTCGGGGCGCTCGGCGGGGTGGGGATCAGCCTGGTGCTGCGCCAGTCCTACGACAGTGCCGGCACCGAGACACCGGCATTTTGGATTTTCTTCATCTGCTACATCGCCGCGACCGTGCTGGCGTGGGCGCGCTACGTGCGGCCGCAGCGGGCAGGCATCCCCGAAGCAGTCGGGGAGACACCGGAAAGATGGCCGCACTCGCCCGCCGCCGTGGAAACGGTCGGTAGCTGAAGCGCGCCGGGCGGTCAGCTCGTCAGATCGCCGGCGTCGTTTCGGTGAGGTTGCGCAATATCCTGCGCAGCAGTCGATCCAGCAGTGCTTTGTCCCGGTCGGACAGCCCGGATAGTAACCGGGTTTCGTTGGCAACGTGGTCCTCGAGTGGCTTCCACCAGGTGGCGGCCACGCGGTGTGAGCACAACCAGATAGCTGCGACGATCGACGGGATCCAGACGGCGCTCCACCAGGCCAGCGGTTTCCAATCGGTCCAGTCGGTTGGTCATGCCGGCGCGGGACAACATCAAGGTGGCCGCGAGTACCGACGGGGTCAAGACGAACGGCGCACCGGCGCGGCGCAGGGCTGCCAGTACGTCGAACTCGCTACGCCGCAACCCGTGGCGCGCGAATACCGCTTCCACGGCCCGATTCGCCCGCAGGTAGATCTGGGCGAGGCGACCGAAGATGGCGATGGTCTGAAGGTCCAGGCCCGGGCATTCGCGCTCCCACTGCCTCAGCAGCACATCGACCGCATCCGGCTCGTTCTTGCCCACATCGTGCTCGGCGGGGAATTGCAGGTGCTCACCGACGATCGGATACATCTCGCCCGCGAAGGTGATCTGTTATTTGTCCCACCCACGATCACGCACGCGTTCGCAGCGCCAACCGGCCAGTCCGCCGACGTGCTCATCGTCCTCGCCCCGGGCGTCGAGCGATTCGACTACTTCCGCTTGCTGGCGCGGCTGCGTGACGGCCACGCCACCATTGGGGAACTGCTCGACAGCCAAGAACGTTTCGACAACCACTTCACCGACAGCGCAATCTGGCAGCAAACCCGCGTCCGATGAAACCACCGGCTGGACTTTTCGATCGGCGACCCGGCCATCACTATGCCGTCGGAGTGCTCATCGTGGTCGTGACGTGGTGCCGGTCGGCGACCCTTGTTCGCTCAGCGACCTTCGCAGTCGCCAGCACACGAACAGGATCCACATAACCCCCAAAGCGATCAGCATCGCCATGTCGAACAACCACCAGCCGGCCGAGTGCGTCCATGACTGGTCGGAGCTTGCCAGCGAATTGATCTCGGGCAGGTCGACGGTCGAGGCCGCCGCCGCGAATCCCCATCGGGAGGGCAGCAGCCACGCGAATTGCTCTAGCCCGAATCGGCCATTGAGCGGAAAAACGCCGCCGCAGAAAAGAACTGAGATCAGGACAACCAACACCGCCATCAGCAGCAGCTGCGCGGCATATCCCGCCATCGATGAGAGAGCTAGCGCAACAAGAGCCGACACGATAGCTGTGACAACCACGGCCAGGTAGAGCTCGAGCATCGGGGTACCGAGCAGGACGGCACTATGGCTGGGCGCGCCTTTGCCGGCGACGGCAACAGTGGTGGTTACCGCGGCCTGCGCCATCGCAATCAAGCTGTAAACACCGATCTTGGCGGTCAGATAGGCGGTTGTCGACAATCCATCGGCGTGTTCTCGACGAAAGGCAGCCCGTTCCCTGCGTATGTCGCGAATCGTCGATGCCGTACCCATCACGACAGCCCCGAATATCAGCAGAACCAGAATTTCGAGAGCCTCATCGGGACTGTTGCCGTACAGGTCGGCCGGGCCGAGGCCAGTATGGCCGGGCACCAGCAGCACCAGCCCGCCGAACAGCACCGGCAATAACGTCAGAAAGATCAGATAGCGCTGGTCGGCGATGACGAGCCAGGTCTGCCGGCGCATCGCCAGGGCGATTTGGCGCCCCAGTGCGATGTGGGCAGGCCGAGTAAGCGGCTCGGCCGCAGCAGCCGGAGCTTGTTCCGGCAAGGCTCGCTGGTGGCCGGACACGAGCAGGCCGGTTGAGTTGAGCGTCAGCACTTGGTCATAGCCATCGAATTGATCCACCGAAGTCGTCGAGACCACCACGACCCGGCCGGCGGTCGCGACGCGGCGCAACGCCGCCACGATTCGGCGTTCCTGCGCCGTGTCAAGCCCCGCGGTCGGTTCTTCCAGTACCAGCACAGACGGGTCGGTGAGCAGTTCCGCCGCCGCCGATGCGCGCTTGCGCTGCTCGCGGGTCAACGTACCGACCTGAACGGTGCGAAGCGCGGTCAGTTCCAGCTCGCCAAGGACCCGATCGACAACTTGACGTCGGTCATTGGCGGAAGTGTTTGGCGGCAAACGTAATTCGGCGAGGTATCCCAGGGCTTGTTCGATGGTGAGCTGCGGGTGTAGCAGGTCGTCTTGGGGCACCATCCCGATCCGGTGCCGCCGCATGTCCTCGGCGTACAGATCATGCCCGTCGATGGCGACTCGTCCGGCGCCGGGCCGCAGCACGCCGCCGACGATTCTGACAAGACTGGTACGCGCTACCTCCGATGGCCCGATTACCGCGCTCAGTGTGCCGGGCTGTGCGGTGAACGAGATGTCGGCCAACACCGGTTGCCCGGCGACGCTCAATCCGACCCGGTGCACCTCCAGACCCGCGAGGTGTGGCGTTACCGGCCCGCTCGGCTGAGGCGGTTGCTGCTGCGGCAGCCGCGGTAACCGCAATCGTTGCGTGGTCAGCTGCGAGGGCGGTTCCAGGGTGCGCCGGGACTGCGGCGGGGACTGGGGATCGCGAAAAGCTTGGGTGGGCAACTGCGAAGGACGAGCCAATCGCGGCCGTGCATCGACCCGGGGCGGTTTGGGCTGGCTCGGTCCGGCCGGCCGCTCCGGCCGCGCTGACCACGGCGGAAGTTGCCCGGGAAGGGGTTTGGGCTGGCCGCTCCGCTCAGACAGTCTGTCGACACCCGGCGGGGGAGTCGACGTTGGCGCCGTCGGCCGGCCAATCTCGAATGCCAAGCGCAGCCCGTGCCGCGGGTCGCCGAGAGAGATAGCCAGGCCGTTTCGGATGAGGACCCGTGACATCCGCACGCCGTCGACGTAGATCCCGCTTTGACTGTGGTCGATGGCCACCCACCTCCGACCGTCGTGATGCAGCACCACATGGGTGGGCGAGGTGGCCGGGCCGGTGCCACCGAGGCGGACGTCGCACCGGCTGTCGCGGCCCACGGTCACGTCGCGACCCGCGGGAAAAGTGTAGTGGCGCGGTCCGACCCAGACAGTCAACGGTGACGCAAACGCCTCCGTCGGCATGGTTACCACCTTTCGCACCGATCATGTTGGGTCGATCGATGACTTGTCTACCCGCCATCATGCGCCGGCAACCACCACTCGCTTCGACCGCGGAGTGTTATCTCGGCCGCGGCCCGGGCCCGGCATCCTCGATGAGCCGCCGTAACACCCTGACCGCTTCGGTCAACGTCTGGCGGTCCGCGGGCGGCAGCTTGGCCAGCTGCGGCTCGATCGCGGCGCCCCGGTCGATGCGCACCCGGTTGAGCGTGCGGACTCCCTCCGGGGTGATGCGGATACGAACGGCGCGGGCATCACCAGGGTCGACGGTCCGAGTGACCAGGCCCGCGTCCTCCAACCGGCGCACTTGGGTCGTCATCGTCGGTTGTGAACAGTGGTCCATGTCAGCCAGATCACAGATTCGTGCCTCTCCGTGGGCCTCGATCGTCGCCAGCAGTCGAGCTTGGGCGGCCGGCAGCGGCATCTGGATGCGCTGAGTGGCGTACCTGTTGAGACGAGCGACCACAGCCAGCAAATCCGCCCCCAGACCGGAGCCGGCTTCGGTGCCCGTGAACGACGCCATGACATCCATATTTGCATAGCCTTGCTATGTAGACCAGGTGGCACGCACCGTTGCTGCCACCAGACACGGCCCGGCGGCTGGCAGAATCGGTGAGGTGACAACCGGCTCAGCGAATCCGCCCCGACGGGCGCGATCGCTGCGTCCGGGCGAACTGGCCCAGGCGTCGGTCATGGCGGCGTTAGCCGCAGCGACTGCAATCATCGCGGTGGTTGTCCCGTTCGCCGCGGGTCTGTCGCTGTTGGGCACTGTGCCCATGGGGCTGCTCGCTTACCGCTACCGCCTGCGCGTGCTCATTTCGGCAACGGTCGCTGCGGGGCTCATTGCGTTCCTGATCGCCGGCATGGGCGGATTCATCACTGTCGTCTACAACGCCTACATCGGCGAAATGATCGGTCTCGTCAAACGCCGTGGCCGCGGCACCCCGACGGTGATCGGCGTGTCGTGTGTGTCTGGCGCCGCATTCGGGGTTGTGGTGGTTGTCGCGCTGGCGGTGCTGACGCGGCTGCGCCAGTTGATCTTCGCTTCGATCACCGCCAACGTCACCGGGGCCGCCGCGGGGCTGGCATGGATCGGCCTGGACTGGGCCGGGAACGGCCTCAAGCGGTTCGTGGGTCTCGCTCTGCACTACTGGCCATGGCTGATGCTCGCCCACTCGGCTGCCACGGCCCTGTTCGTTTCGCTGATCGGGTGGTGGGCGCTGTCGCGGGTGCTGAGACGGATGGACGGCGGCATCCCCGACGTGCACAAACTGGATGCGCAGACCGAGAGCGGACCGATCGGTCCGGTCCCGGTGCGACTTAGCGAGGTCCGATATCGCTACCCGGGGGCCCCGCAGGATGCGCTTCGCACGGTGACCATGGAGGTGCGCGCCGGCGAACACCTGGCCATCACCGGTTCCAACGGTTCGGGAAAGACCACCTTGATGCTGATCCTGGCGGGGCGGGAGCCGACGTCGGGAAGCGTCGAACGGCCTGGTGCGGTCGGTTTGGGGCAGCCGGGCGGCACCGCCGTCGTCATGCAGCATCCGGAGAGCCAGGTGCTGGGCACTCGAGTCGCCGACGACGTGGTCTGGGGACTGCCAGCCGGGTTCACCACCGACGTCGACCGGTTACTCGGCGAAGTCGGTCTCGATGGGTTCGCCGAACGTGACACCGGTAGCCTGTCCGGCGGTGAACTACAGCGGCTGGCGCTGGCCGGGGCGCTGGCGCGCGAACCGACGCTGCTCATTGCCGACGAGGTCACCAGCATGGTCGATCAGCAGGGACGCGATGCGCTGTTAAGCGTGCTCTCCGGCCTGACCAAGCGGCATCACACGGCGCTGGTTCATATCACCCATTACAGCGACGAGGCCGAGTCTGCGGATCGCATTGTCAATCTCAGCGATTCACCGGACAACACGGGAACAGTCGAGACGACAGTCGAGTCGGCGGCTCCCGCCATGGTGGGTCACCAGGGCGAAAAACCGGTGCTCGAGCTGATCGGGGTTGGCCACGAATACGGCAGCGGCACGCCGTGGGCGACGACTGCGTTGCGAGACATCAGTTTCTCGGTCTATCCGGGCGACGGCGTGCTGATCCACGGAGGCAACGGTTCGGGTAAGTCCACACTGGCCTGGATCATGGCTGGGCTGACGACCCCGACCTTCGGAATGTGCCTGCTCGATGGCCAGCCCACCGATCAGCAGGTGGGCGCGGTGGCTTTATCGTTCCAGGCGGCCCGGCTACAACTGATGCGCAGCCGGGTTGATCTGGAAGTGGCTTCTGTGGCCGGCTTTTCGCATCACGACCGCGAAGCGGTGATAGCCGCGCTTGCCGATGTGGGGCTGGATGCTTCGCTCGCCCAGCGGCGCATCGATCAGCTCAGCGGAGGCCAGATGCGCCGGGTGGTCCTGGCCGGTCTGTTGGCGCGGGCGCCGCGAGCGCTGATCCTCGATGAGCCATTGGCCGGGTTAGACGCCGCCAGCCAGCGCGGTTTGCTCCGATTGTTGGAGGACTTGCGACGAGACCGAGGGCTGACCGTGGTGCTGCTCTCGCACGACTTCGCCGACCTGATGCAGTTGTGCCCTCGCACATTGCATCTGTGCGATGGTGCGCTCGAAGTGGCCTCGGCGGCGCAGGAGGGCGCGTTGTGACGACCGCCGTATCGCCCCGCCGATCAACCCGACCTGTGATGCTGCTACGGCCGGTGCCTCAGGGCTCGATGATCCATGACATGTGGGCTGGAACCAAACTGATTGTCGTCTTTGCAGTTTCGGTGCTGTTGACGTTCTACCCGGGTTGGGTGGCGATCGGGCTGATTGCCGCATTGGTGTTGGTGACGGGACGGATCGCCCATATTCCGCGCGGCGCGTTGCCGTCGGTGCCTCGTTGGCTGTGGATTCTGCTGGCGTTCGGTGCGTTGACGGCGGCATTGGCCGGCGGCAGTCCGGTAATGCGGATAGGCACGATTTCACTCGGACTCGGAGGGCTGCTGAACTTCTTGCGCATCACCGCGTTGTCGATAGTGCTGCTTGGCCTGGGGGCAATGATCTCGTGGACCACCAATGTCGCTGAAATTGCCCCGGCAGTTGCGACGTTGGGTCGACCTCTGCGGTGGCTGCAGATTCCCATCGATGAATGGGCGGTTTCATTGGCGCTTGCATTGCGAGCCTTTCCGATGCTGATCGACGAATTCCGGGTGCTTTACGCCGCACGTCGATTGCGGCCCAAACAGATTCCGAGTACACGCAGGGCTCGACGTAGGCGTCGCGCATTGGAACTGGTGGATCTGCTTGCCACAGCCATCACGGTCACGCTACGTCGCGCCGACGAGATGGGCGATGCGATCACCGCACGTGGCGGCGCTGGTCAGATCTCGGCCGCCCCGTCGCGGCCGGGCCTGATCGACTGGCTGAGCCTGTCGATCGCTCTGGCAGTGTGTGCGGCTGCACTGGCAGCCGAACTCGCGTTAGGGGCATAGGGCCCTGGGTCGGTCACAGTTTCGGCGGGTTCAGTGGTGCTGCCGCAGGTGGTGGATTTCGGTTGTGCGTCGAGGGCGGCGACTTTCGGCGTGTCGCCGCCCTGGACCTACACTCGAGGCCCTGCGGCAGGGCACACGGCTGGGTCGTCCAGCTCCTCGAGCAGCCCGTCGCCACGGCCGTTCTTGCCGAACTTCGCATCCTCGGCCTGATCGAGGTGCTCGGCGTCCGGCAGCAGTGCCTTCTGCGCATTGGTGCATAGCTCATAGCCCTACGTGTGGAAGCGTTAGCCTCCGCCGTGGTGCCATCGAGTGCGTTCCGGCCACGCATTCTTGTGGGGCGCCCGCTTGTTACCGGGGCGACTCTCTTTGACGTCTGTTTGATAACCGGCTGAATGGCTCCTTGAGCAAATCAGTCAAGACGATAAATTCGGCCCGTCGCTATGACACGAACCGAGGAATAGATGTCACGGACCACGAAACGCCTGGCCGTCGTTGCCATTGCCACCGCAGGGCTCTACGGGGCCGTTCTGGCGCTCAGCTCGGCCATGACTCCGGCCTCGGCCGCTCCGGCAATCCAGGGCGTTCCGTGCGTCGACGCTGTTCCGGGAATCATCGCTGCACCGGTTGGACTGCCCGAGCCGCTGGCGGGTTTGGTACCGGCCTTGGCCGCTGCACTGCCGGTGGGGTCGGGCGTTCCAGCGGCAGCCGCGCCGGATAGCGTCGCACCCCTAGTCGCCGGGTTGCCCGCTGCTGCTGATGTGGGTGCCGGATTACCGGTGGGAGCAGTTTTGCCGGGCGTGGCCGGTGGGTCACTGCCGGATGCTGGAGTGTTAACCGATGCGTTCGGTCCGGAAGCCGGAGCGGCAGCTGGCGCCCCCGTCGGGGGCGCAGTGCCAGCAGCGGCCGGTGCCCCCGTGGGCGCTCCGGTCGGCGGCGCGGTCCCAGCAGCCGCGCCCATCGCCGGCGCAGCACCCGTAGCCGCCCCGGCAGCTGCCGCCGCACCCGGCATCCTGCAGCCACTACAGAACGCAACCTCGGTCCTGGGGGGCTTTTTACCCTTGCTGGGCGCACCGGGCCTAGCCGCCATCCCGGCGGGTGGTGCTGGCGCGCCGGCCGGCATTGCCGCGCCGTTGCAAGACGTTCTCACGGGTGCGGTGCCAGCAGCGGCAGTACCGGGCGCACCGGTTGCGGCGGGCGCCCTGCCGGAGCCGCTGTCCGCAGTATCTGCAGCAATTCCCCCACTGGCCAGAGGCGCTTCCATGCTGCTCGCACCAACGCCGCTGGACACCCCCTGTCCTCCTGGCACATGGTCAGCTTCCAAGCCCGGTGCCGGGGCTCCAGCTGGTGCGACGACTCAGGGTCCCGCTCCTGTCGTGGGTAAGCCGCGCGAGCCGGATTGGCATCAGGGATAAACAAGTCGGCCTAAGATCCGATCCGTTAACGGCGGGCGGCGGCGTTACCTGCTATCTGGGCCGCGTGCAAGGTCGCCGCGACATCGCCACGCCCGAGGAACATCTCGTCGAAGTAGGATTTGATGGCCTGATAACCCGCGGCGAAACGGGTTCCGCCGGGTGCCGGGATACGCGGCCCGTTCAGCACCGCGAAAAACGGTGTAACGTCGACGCCCTTGTCCGCCCAGTAGTCGAAGTACACTCGCTGCGCCGACAGCACTGCCGGAATGGCGCTGCCACGACGACCCAAGTACTCGTTGCCCTGCCTGCTGCCCATCCAGGCCAGCACCCTGCGCACCGCATCAGGGTGTGGTGTTTTCGCATTACCGGCAGCAGCAATGCCGTTGGTGACGCTGACCCGGCCTTTGGGACCGACCGGCAACATCACCACGCCCCAGTGGAATCGAGCCCGGCCGGCCACGCGGGCCAGGTTGTAAGTGCCGGACTGAAACAGCGCCATCTTTCCGGCCAAGAACTGATTTATGCAAAAGTCAGCGTTGTTGTTGGTGTCCGATGCCGGCGGCGCGACGTGATCGACGTTGATCAGGGCGACCAGGTACCTGAACGCGACGCGCGCGCCGGGGTTGTCGAAGGCAAACCGATCGTCCTTCTCAAAAACACCACCGGCGGAGCCGATGTAGTTCAGGTAGATGCCCTGCGGGTCGTTGGCGGCGTTATATCCCCACTGCCGCACCCGACGAGGATCAAAACCCGGTGCGCCCGCGTTGTGACCCTCGGCGTCGACAGTCAGCCGGATCAGCAACGGCCGCAGGGTGTCACCACCCTGCGGACTCCACCGCAGCTGCGTCAGCTGACCAGGTTCGACGCCGGCGCTGGCCAACAGGTCCGCGTTGTAGTAGACCGCGATCCCGGCGTCAGTCAGTTGCGGTACACCCCACAGCACCCCGTCACGGGTGAACTGGTCCACCACCGAGGGCTCCCAGTCCGATGTGGAGTCGGCAATGTGCATCAGGCGTCCGCTGTCGGCGTAGCCGGCCAGATAGGCATTGGACAGCCAGAAGATGTCGTCCGCACTGCCCCCGGCCACATCGGTGCGCAGCGTGTCGAAGTACACGGAATAGGCCACCACATTGGTTTTCACCTCGATATCAGGATGCGCACGGGTGAATGCCGCGAACGACTGCCGGTAGGCGGCGGCGACTTGCTCGTCCCACAGTCGAACCGTCACCACCGTCTTGCCGATACGCGGTGCGGCCAAGCGGTCCAGTAGCACTGCAGTCGCAACCAAAAACATGGCAAGCACCACGATCGCCCCAGCGGCCAGCGTCGAATACCGGGGCCGGATCATTGTCCACTGAACCCGGCTCATTTCAGTCCTGTCAAAACGATCGTGCGGGTAATATGCCGCTGGGACAACAAAAACAGCGCGATCAGCGGCACGATCGCCACCGTCGTCGCGGCCATGACCAGCGTCCACTGCGCGTTATACCGTGACTGGAGTCCGGCGGTGGCCACGGTCAGCACCCGCCACTTGTCGCCGCTGGTGATCACCAACGGCCACATGAAACTGTTCCAATGTGAGACAACGGTGATCAATGCCAGCGTTGCCAGAACCGGTCGGCTAGAGGGCACCACTACGTGCACGATCACGTCGAGAGTGTGGGCGCCGTCGAGGCGGGCAGCGTTGATCAGGTCGTCGGGAATTGAGCGGAAGTATTCGCGCAGCAGAAAGATGGCGTACGGCGAGCCGAACATGAAGGGCAGCACCAGCGCCCAGAAGGTGTTGCGCAGGCCGACTTGGGCCATCATCAAATACAACGGCACCACGGTCACGGTGGCCGGCACCATCAACGTCGCGACGTAGACCCAGAACAGCGCGTCGCGGCCGGGGAATCGCAATCGCGCGAAGGCGTAGGCGGCCAGCACCGAAAAACTCAGCTGTCCAAGCAGAATCATCGACGTCATCACTGCGGTCACCGCCAGCGCTCGGCCGAAACCGGCGTCGCGCAAATTGGCATAGTTCGCCAGTGTGGGCGGTCGCGGCCATGAGAGAGGGACGCCCGTCGCAAACTGGACATCAGAGGTCAACGATGTCAACAATCCAAGGAGGAACGGCGCCAATGTAACCGCTGCGCCCACTGCCAGGCCGGCATATACCAGGACCACGCTAGGTGAGCGCATAACTGATCCTGCGCCGGAAGTACAAATGCTGGACCACGGTGACCACAACCAGAATCACGAACAACACGAGCGCCATCACCGCAGCGCGACCGATCGCCGCCGCTTCGAAGGCCTCGGCATAGATCCGGTGTGCGACCAAATCCGTCCGGCCAGCCGGACCGCCTCCGGTCAATGCGTACACCGTGTCGAAAATCTGTGCAGCACTGACGATCCCAGTCACCAGCACAAAAAACATCGTTGGCCGCAGCATCGGCAGCGTGATGCGCCAAAACCGCTGCCAGGCGGTTGCACCGTCAGTACGCGCCGCGGCGTGAAGTTCGGTCGGGATCGCCAACATGCCCGCCACGAAGAACAGCGCGACGTAGCCGACGTTGGTCCACACGATCACCCCTGCGACCACCGGCAGCGCCAGCCCGGGGTCGGTGAGCCACTCGACGCGATGCCCCAGGACCGTGCTGACCGCGCCGTCGGTCGGTGCCAGGATCCACCGCCACAACACCGCGATCGCCAGCGGGGCGCAGATCCAGGGCAGCACATACAGCGTGCGGAACGCCCCGCTGCCCGGCAGTTCGCGCGCCAACAACACTGCCGCCAACAGACCGAGGAGCGTCTGCGCCGGGACCACGATCGCCACAAACGTCAGCGTCACCACCAGCGAGTTGCCGAACACCGGATCGGTCAGCACCGAGCGCCAGTTGTCCAGTCCGACATATTCGATCGGACCCAGCAGATCCCACCGGTGCAGGCTCAGCCACGCCACCACGAACATCGGCAACAGCAAAAACGCGACGACCCCGAACAAGCTCGGGGCGAGCAGCCCGTACGCCAGGGCGCTGGATCGTCGCGGCCCGATAGCCATGAAGATATTAAAACCGCTCGTTACGGTAGACCGGTGACACCCAACCGCGAGATTGACGCCGATTTTCTCCAACTGCCCGGCCACCAGCTCGCCGACGCCGCGCTGGCCGCGGCCACCGCGGCCGGGGCCGGTCACGCCGACCTGCGGGTTCACCGCATCACCACCGAGACCATCCGGCTGCGCGACGGCAAGCTGGAGACCTCGATGCTGGATCGCGAGCTCGGTCTGGCGGTGCGGGTGATTGCCGACGGCACGTGGGGCTTCGCATCGCACGCGGAGCTGTCCGCGCCGGTCGCCGCCGAGACCGCGCGCCGGGCCGTGCAGGTGGCAACCGGGCTCTCCGCACTCAACACCGAACGCGTCGAACTTGCACCCGAGCCGGTCTACGCCGACACCACCTGGGTGTCGAACTACCGGATCGATCCCTTCGCCGTGCCGGCTGCCGACAAAATCGCCGTGCTCCAGGACTACTCGGGCCGGCTGCTGGCCGCCGACGGCGTCGATCACGTCACGGCCTGGCTGACCGCGGTCAAGGAGCAGACCTTCTACGCCGACACCGCCGGCTCGACCATCACCCAGCAGCGGGTGCGGCTGATGCCGGGCTTGGAGGCGGTCACCGTCGACGCCGCGTCGGGCGAGTTCGACACGATGCGCACCCTGGCCCCGCCTTCCGCGCGCGGCTGGGAGGTGCTCGCCGACGACGACGTGTGGAACTGGAGCGACGAGCTGGCCGAGCTGCCTTCGCTGCTGGCCGAGAAAATCAAGGCGCCCAGCGTGGCGCCCGGGCCCACCGACCTTGTCATCGATCCGACGAACTTATGGCTGACCATCCACGAATCCATCGGGCACGCCACTGAATACGACCGGGCTATCGGCTACGAATCTGCTTACGCCGGAACGTCATTCGCCACACCCGACAAGCTGGGTAGCCTGCGCTACGGTTCACCGGTGATGAACGTGACCGCCGACCGTACGGTCGAATTCGGTTTGGCCAGCGTTGGTTACGACGACGAGGGCGTGGCCGCTCAGAGCTGGGATCTGGTGCGCGACGGGATCTTCGTCGGTTACCAGCTCGACCGGGTGTTCGCACGGCGGCTCGGGCAGGCCCGGTCCAACGGCTGCTCGTATGCCGATTCCCCGCACCATGTGCCGATCCAGCGGATGGCCAACGTGTCACTACAGCCCGGCCCGGACGAATTGTCCACCGCCGACCTGATAGGCGGGGTCGACGACGGCATTTACATCGTCGGGGACAAATCCTGGTCGATCGACATGCAGCGCTACAACTTTCAGTTCACCGGCCAGCGATTCTTTCGCATAAGGGACGGGCAGCTGGGCGGTCAGCTGCGGGACGTCGCCTACCAGGCCAGCACCATCGATTTCTGGAATTCCATGGAAGCCGTCGGCGGGCGCGCCACGTGGCGACTGGGTGGGGCGTTCAACTGCGGGAAGGCCCAGCCCGGGCAGGTCGCCGCGGTGAGCCACGGCTGCCCGTCGGCGTTGTTCCGCGGCGTCAACGTGCTCAACACCCGCACCGAGGCCGGCCGATGATCCCCGCCTCGCAGGTAATCGCCTTGGCGTTGGACGCGGCACGGGCCGACGAGACCATCGTGCTGGTCACCGACCGCAGCGAGGCGTCGCTGCGCTGGGCGAACAACTCGATGACCACCAACGGGGTATCCACGAGCCGCAGCACAACCGTGATTTCTATTGCCCGCCACGACGCTGCCGCCCGCGTCGGGGTGCGTCGCTCGGCCGAGGTCGACCCGTCGCTGATCACCGGACTTGTCGGGGCATCGGCGCAGGCGGCTGATGCGGCCCCGGAAGCCCGCGACGCCGCGCCGCTGCTCAGCGGCACCGACACACCCGACGACTGGGACGCTCCGATACCCGGTACCGGGGTCGACGTATTCGACGACGTCGCCCGGGGGCTCGGCGGGGCATTCCGGGGCGTCGACCAGTTGTACGGGTTCGCGCACCACGTCACGGAGACGACGTGGGTGGCGACGTCGACGGGTGTGCGCCGCCGCTACACCCAACCCACCGGTTCGGTGGAGATCAACGCCAAACGCGGCAACGCCAGCGCCTGGGCGGGTGTCGGCACACCTGATTTCGCTAACGTGCCAACAGATCTGCTACTGCAGCAACTCTCGACAAGGCTCGATTGGGCGGAGCGGATCGTCGAACTGCCCGCAGGGCGCTACGAGACGATCATGCCGCCGTCGACGGTGGCCGACATGATGATCTATCTGAGCTGGACGATGAGCGGTCGCGGCGCGCAGGAGGGCCGCACCGCGCTGTCGGCGCCCGGCGGCGGTACCCGGGTGGGGGAGCGGCTCACCGATTTGCCGCTGACCCTGTACTCCGACCCGTGTGCAGCAGGCCTGGAGTGTATGCCGTTCGTCGCGGCGAGCGCCTCGTCGGAGACGGTGTCGGTGTTCGACAACGGGATGGACATCGCACGGGTGGACTGGGTGCGCGACGGGGTGATCAACGCGCTGGCCTACCCGCGGGCCGCCGCCGCCGAATTCGGCGCACCGGTCGCAGTCGCTGCCGACAATCTGCTGATGACCGGCGGAACTGCGTCGCTGAACGAGATGATCGCTGGGACCGAGCGCGGCCTGTTGCTGACCACGCTGTGGTACATCCGCGAGGTCGATCCCACCACGCTGCTGTTGACCGGGCTCACCCGCGACGGGGTCTACCTGGTCGAGGACGGCCGGGTGACCGCCGCGGTCAACAACTTCCGGTTCAACGAAAGCCCGCTCGATCTGCTGCGGCGGGCCACCCAGGCCGGCCGCAGCGAAGTGACGCTGCCGCGGGAATGGGCCGACTGGGCCACCCGGGCGGCGATGCCGTCGCTGCGGATTCCCGACTTTCACATGTCGTCAGTGAGCCAGGCACAGTAATTTCTCATGCCTGCCCTGGTCTACTGGGGGATTCGTCGTCAGAATCGCCGCGGTCGACGTCGTGAACCTGGCGGCGCACCCGGCGCACGGTATGCCAGACGAGGATGATGGCCAGCGGAATGCTCAACGCGGTCATGGCGCTCTCGTTGACAGCTAAGCCGAGTGATTTGATTCCCTTGGCCAGGTAGCCCACCAGCCCGACTATGTAATACGAGATAGCAGCGATGGACAATCCTTCGACCGTCTGTTGCAGACGCAACTGCAGAGTCTGGCCCCGACGCAGCCCCCGGAGCAGTTGTTGAGTCTGTAACTCCGCGTTTACTTCTACTCGGGTGCGCAATACGTCGGCGGTGCGTGCTACTCGTCCGGACAGACCTTCCATCCGTTGCGTGGCGGCGGCCACGGTCGCCATCGCCGGCACCAGTCGCCTTCGCAAGAAGGTGAATACACCCATCAAGCCGGGTAAAGACGATCCTCGCAAGTACTCAATGCGTTGTTCGACGATCGCGTAATACGCTCGGGCGGCGTCGAAGTGCCCGACGTGGGCTGCGATGTCGTACTCGACGACCGCTGCTAGCTTGATCAGCTCATCGAGTAGCCCGCGGTCATCACGGCGCTCGTCTTCGATACTGCGTGTCAGTTCGGTGAGCCGGGCCTCCAACTCGACTAATTGAGACAGCAGTGCTCGAGCCTGGGGATAGGCCACCAGTGCCAGCATCCGATACCGTTCGACATCGAGCAACGAGGCGGTGATGCGCCCGGCGCGGCCCTCGGTCATCGGGTTGCAGAGCATCAAAAAGCGTGACGTCTTGGTGGGGGACAGCTGATAGGTGGTGTAAAGCCGGGCGGCGTCGCCGCGCAGCCGCGAACCCAGTAACCGGCCCGATCCCAGGGTTCGGTGGGCAAACTGGCTCGCCGCGTCTTCAGACCAGTCGTATGCGGGCAGCAACACTGCATGCACCGCCGCCAACGTGCGGCCCGGGATGCCTGCGAGCCATCCGGCGGGTAGCGGCAACTGGGACAGTAGATCGGTCTGGGGGTCGAATTTCGCGAGGTTGAAGGGCTGATAGATGGTGTATAGCGAGTAGCTGTCGTGACGTTCCCACGACAATGCGGTGACTTCGTCGAAGTCGATGGTGAGCTCGGTGTCGGTGTCTCTCACCGTCTTGCCATAGCCACCGGCAATCTGCTGCAAGTGCGCGGTCTCCGCGGGAGCTGACCCCTTCTCGGTGAGCACCGTCAACTGGGTGGTCATCGACGGAACTGGCAGTGGCCGTACCGGACGCACATGCACCTCGTGATGGGCTGCCGCCCGTTCCGGCGCATCCGGCGGAAGGGTCACAGTCGCCTGCAGTCCCGATCCACTCATGGGTCATCACCCCATTTCCTCGCATCCGGCTGTCACCGACTACCATGATCGCGCCCACAACCAGACGCGAACGACATACCAATCGCACCACAGTAAGAGCCGGCGATACGCTTTTCCACACGGACGTAGGCTCCTTCTCCGGACCTTCCCGGCCTTCGACCGCCGCAGGGACATGACTCCAGCTGGTTGATCTGAGGAGAGGCAGTGGAATTCAACCTCGCCGAGGTGTTCGTGGCAGTCGCGTCTGCCAACCCCGACCGGGATTGCATCGTCTTCGGGGATCGGCGATTCACCTTTGCTCAGATTGACCAGCGCACAAACCGGCTCGCTCGGGCGCTGTATGCCTGGGGGCTCGGCGCGCACCGGGAACGATCCGAATTAGCGGCCCATGAATCGGGTCAAAGCCATCTGGGCTTGTACCTGGCCAACTGCAACGAATTCCTCGAGGGCATGATCGGTGCCTACAAAGCCCGGGTTGCCCCGTTCAACGTGAACTACCGTTACACGTCGGAAGAATTGGCGTACCTGCTCGGCAATGCCGGGGCGGACGCGGTCATCTATCACGCGCGGTTTGCGCCGGCGTTGGCCGAAGCGCTCACCGAGCTGCCGCCGATGCCGTTGATCCACGTCGACGACGAGTCCGGGATCGAGCCGCTCAAGGGCGCCGTGCGCTACGAAGAGTTGCTGGCATCGATG
Source organism: Mycobacterium sp. (assembly GCF_008709575.1). Lineage (GTDB taxonomy): Bacteria > Actinomycetota > Actinomycetes > Mycobacteriales > Mycobacteriaceae > Mycobacterium. The sequence continues at coordinate 8,592 of NZ_VYIK01000046.1, read as the reverse complement.
CCGGCCGAGCGGCCCGATCTGGCACTTTCTCCCGACGATCTCTACATGCTCTACACCGGGGGCACCACCGGATTGCCCAAGGCGGTGCTCTGGCGCCAGCACGACATCTACCTGGCCGCCATGGGTGGGCGGATCTTCGGTTCCGGCGACATGGTGAAGAGCCTGGACGACATCGTCGCGCGATCCCGACCCGAAGGACCGGGCTCGATGACAGTGGCACCCCTTATGCACGGCGCGGCGCAATGGGCGGCTTTCATCAACCTGCTCAGCGGACGCACCTTTGTCATGCCTGCGACGACAAGTCATTTCGATCCTCGGGAAGCCTTGACGCTGGCGAGCCGAGAACGCGTTATGTCACTGTCGTTTGTCGGCGATGCTTTCGGTCGACCGCTGCTCGACGAACTGGAGTCCGGTGACTACGACTTGTCGGCGCTGATGGTGCTGATGACCGGCGGGGCGGCGCTCAGTGCGCCGGTCAAACAGCGATTCGTCGACCTGCTGCCGCACGTGACGATCCTGGACGCGGGCGGGTCCTCTGAGACGGGTCCGCAGATGGGCCAGACGTCGAGTCGCGCGCAGCCTGCGACCGGACTTTTCACCCCGAGTCCGGGCGCGGTGGTGGTCAGTGCCGACATGAGCCGGATCCTTCGCCCGGGTGACGACGAGATCGGCTGGCTGGCTCAGCAGGGCTCGATACCGTTGGGGTACTTGGGAGATCCGGACAAGACAGCGCGGACCTTTCCCGTGATCGAAGGGATCCGGCATGCCGTTCCCGGCGACCGGGCCCGCTGGCACGCCGACGGCCATATCGAGCTGCTGGGCCGCGATGCGGTGACGATCAACTCGGGGGGTGAGAAGATTTTCGCCGAGGAAGTCGAGGCGGCCATCGCCCGTCACCCCGGGGTCTATGACGTCGTGGTGGTGGGCCGGCCCAGCAGCCGGTGGGGAAACGAAGTCGTCGCGCTGGTTCAATTGGCCGACGGTGCCCACGCCGATGCGAACGAGATCGTCGCCGAAGCGGCCCGACACATCGCGCGCTACAAACTTCCCAAGGAGATCGTCTTTTGCCCTCGCGTGCAACGCTCGCCGTCGGGGAAAGCCGATTATCGCTGGGCCAGAGCCCACGTCACGGCGCCGAGCGCCGGGTAGGCGTCACGAGGCGCAGCAGGACAGCTTTGCGATGTCGGTGCTGAAGGATTGGCAGGCGATCTTGATGCCCTCGGCCATGGTCAGATACGGGGCCCAGCTATCGACGACCTGGTGCACGGTCATGCCGGCCGCAAGGATGTAGACCCCGGCCGCGGCGAGCTCGCCGGCGTCCTTGGCGACTGCGGTGATCCCGAGGATCCGTCCGGTGTCGGCGTCGGCGACGACCTTGACGAACCCGCGGGTGTCGCGGTTGACCAGGGCCCGGGGCACGTGGTGCAAGGGCAGCACGCGGCAGTCGCAGCGGATACCGGCCGCGGCGACCTGCGCGTCGGTCATCCCGACCGCGCCCAGTGCGGGGCTGGTGAACGTCACCCGGGGCAGCTGGCTGTAGTCGACCGAGCGCTGCGCGCCGGTGAACGCGTTGTCGACCACCATCGCGCCGTGTGAGGCGGCGACGTAGACGAACTGGCGCTGCCCGGTGACGTCCCCGGCCGCCCAGATGCGCGGGTTGGACGTCGCGAGCTGATCGGTGACCACAATCGCCCCGTCGTCGCCGGTGTCGACGCGCACCGCCTCCAGGTTGAGCCCGTCGGTGAGCGGGGTGCGGCCCAGCGCCACCAGCAGCCGCTCGGCGGTGAACGTCTGCGGGGTGCCGGCCACCGAGGAGGACACTGCCGGGTGTCCGGTGGCCGGATCGGTGGTCACCGAGTCGATGATCGCCGGAGCGACCACCCGGATGCCCTCGTCGGCGAACACCTCGAGCAGGGCCTGCGACGCCTCGGGCTCCTCGCGGGAGGCCAGCCGGCTGCGGACCAGCATGGTGACCGTGCTGCCCAGCCGGGCGAACAGCTGGGCCAGTTCCATGGCGACGTAGCCGCCGCCGAGCACCAGCAGTGTCTGGGGAACTTCTGGGAGCTCCATCGCCGTGGTCGAGGTCAGGTAGTCGACCCGGCGCAGCCCGTCGATCGGGGGAGTAGTGGGCCGGGAGCCGGTCGCGACCAGATAATGCGCGGCGATGACGCGCCTGTTATTGCCGTCTTCGGCCGTCACATGTAGGACCGGAGCGTCCGGGGTGCCGTCGAACGAGGCCTGCCCGCGCAGCAGCGCCCAGCCGTAGTACGCCGCGATGTCGAGGTATTTCTCCGCACGCAGCGCCTCGACCAGGAAGCGTTTGCCTTCGACGAGGCCGGGCATTTCGACCGGGTCAGCTCGCGTGCCGATCCCGGGGAAGCGCCCGGAGTCCAGCGCCACGTGACGGGCCTCGGCGGCGGCGAGCAGCGCCTTCGACGGCACACAGCCGGTGTTCACGCATGTCCCGCCCACCGTGGCGCGCTCGATCATCGCCACCGATTTGCCCAGCGTCGAGGCGCGGATCGCGGCGGCGAACGCCGCCGCACCCGACCCGACCACGGCAAGATCGACCCTCGTCTGCTCCACGGCGTGTCCCTTCAGTCGACGTCATTCGTGTTTCGCGGGCAATTCGCAGCCTTCTGGCGCGCAACGGCGGCTGCTCGGCGAGATCAGGTCCCACACCGCGACGACGACCATGACCACCAGGCCTGCGTACAGCACCAGTCTCGCCGCATTCGGCGCCAGGACACCGCTCATGAACGACATCCACCCGATCAGAGCCAGGATCGGACCGATCATCCCCGCGGCGCTGCGACGCCAGCGCCGATGAACCAACCACTCCAGTCCGTTGGCGATCAGGACGAGCACCGCAAATAGCGGCAAAACGTTGATGAATACGTCTTCCCACCGGGAGAGGAATCCCAGCCCGATGGCGGCTCCGATAGCGCCTGCGGCCGGGAAACACATGGCGCACGCCATGCTGGACACGACGGTGCCCACAACCCCAACCTTGTCGGTCATCGTGCGCACAATCTGTTGCACTTCGCTCTTCTCCTCGTGAATCGCTTGGGTAATCCGTTCGCTGGCGCCAGAATGGACCTTCCAGTGCAGGTCAAGGTCAAGACCTGAACCAGGAGGCAGGCAGTGCGGATCGGGGAGCTGGCCGACGCCGTCGGCATCAGCACCAAGACCTTGCGGTTCTACGAGGAGCAGGGCCTGCTCCCCGAAGTCGAACGCACACCCGCCGGTTACCGCGACTACTCACCGGAGGTTATCGCGAGGATCGACTTCATCCACCGGGGCAAGACCGCCGGGCTCACACTCGCCCAGATCCGGCAGATCCTGCTGATCCGCGACCGCGGTCAGGCCCCCTGCGAACACGTCCGCGATCTTCTTGACACCCGACTCGCCGAGCTCGACGAACAGATCAGCAAGCTCGTTGCTCTCCGCGACACGATTGCCCGCCTACGCCACCAGGCAAGCACGCCCGAACCCGCCACCTGCACCGCCCAACAGGTCTGCCGATATCTCTAAAGGTGGCGCGGGGCGACATCACGCTTCGCCATCCTGCGCGTTGTTGGCATTTGCCCCCACCCACGTCTGCGGTTTGGCCGAACTCACGTCAGCATTGCTGCGAGCACAGCAGCCTCACTGATGTCGACGGCTCTGCTTGCCGTGAGCAAAGTCAGGTTCCCCTTTTCCGCTAACGTCTGCAAATGTGCTAGTGCTTCGGCCTTTTCGGGTTCCGCCAACTCGTCGCGATAGCGTCGCGCGAACTCCGTGAAACGCTCTGGATCATGGCGATACCACTTGCGCAGCTCAGTGGAAGGCGAGACGGTTTTGCACCACTCATCGAGTTTCGCCTTTTCCTTGGTCAAGCCGCGCGGCCAGATTCGGTCCACTAGCACGCGATATCCATCACCGCGCGTCGGGGCATCATAGACACGGCGGACCTGTACTTTGTGTACCACTGCGAGTTCTCCCCTTGATGGTCGTAAAGGCGCTTGTATTGGCGTTGTTTCCTGTTCCGTTACCCCTGCAACTGCTAACTCGTGATCGTGGGACATTTGGGCTAGTCCTCACTATCCCGGGAGTGACGTTCGAGGTTAAGCGCTCCACCGTAATACGTCGGCGAGTGGACGCCGCGGCGTGGTCTGCGGCACTTCGTGCAGCGCCGGCGCGATGCCGACCGGATCACGATTTGGGGCAGGTCAGTATGATCTGTTATCACGGCAAGAAGGTCCCGGCTGACCGACAACGCCGCCACATATCCTCAGGTAGTCATGCCGGCCGGGATGCCCTCCGATATCCCGAATGGTGCTGTCCACCAAGCGCGTTCGGAACGACATCGGAAGTCGTACAAGCGCAACGATTCGCTGATTTGAGTCGCTTCAACAAGCTGTGGACGCATCGCATCAGGCAATGCGTCCCGGCGCACCGCCTCGGCGTCAACCCAGCTGCGAAGAGCGGGCTCAAACGAGGCCCAAGAGGTCGGCGCCATGAACGGCAGTCGGTCGGTGTGGCGTATCAGGATCGCATCCGCGCGGCGGAGCCGGTCATCGGTCACATGTTCCAACGGGGTCGCTGGGCCGCTCGGCGGTTCGGGCTGCGGCACACCACGGCATCCCTCGCGATCCGTGCGGGCGCTAATGTCAAGGTTGTGCAGCGGCTTCTGGGACACGCGACGGCGGCCATAACGCTTGACCGTTATGGCCACATGCTCAGTGACGATGATCAAATCAGTTAACGGCAGAGCGCATGTCTGCAGCTAGTTGGCACCGGGGGCGGTAGCTCAGTTGGTTAGAGCCGCGGACTCATAATCCGTTGGTCGCGGGTTCGAGCCCCGCCCGCCCCACGTCAGAATTCCAATGCGAGAGCAGATAGTTAGATCGCCTACCCGTCAGCTCGGCAACCGCGATATACATCAGGTGGTGGGGGACTGCGCTGACCACCGGAGCCGGCGAAACGGCTACAGCGCTGCACCCAGTAACGCCAGGGGCAGTATTCCCAGGTCGGCAGCGATCGGCACACCGATGGCGTTCTCGAGATTACCGGCGGCGAGATCGGCCGTGAAGATGCTGTAGTCGATTTCGGGAAGGTTGACCAACAGCGCGCTGGTCACGTCGATAACGGGAATGCCGGTATGGGGCGGGAAGGTGTCAAAAAGGTCCTGGGCGGTGGTGGGGGTGGAGAAGAAAGCCGACAACTTGGTGCCGACGAACGCTACTGCGGCCCTGGCGAGTTCCGGGACGAACCCTGGCGATGGGTTGCTGGGATGGATCACATCGTCGAGAAAGTCCGAGACGCCTTGCTGCCAGCCGTCGGCCAGCGCGTGCGGAAGTTGGGTCAGGATACTGTCGAGGGTGTCGGTGTCCGGCAGGAAGCCCAGCGGCGTGGGTACATTAGCGGCGGCCTGGCTCCAGCCGTCGGTGATGCTGCCGTAGCCGAGGTTGACCAGGATGCGCATGTCGGGCTCGAGCAGATCGTAAAGGGCTCTGCCGCCGCCTCCGAGCAACAACAGCGGGTCCAGCAGCGGCAAGCCCTGTGTCGGGATCATGTAGTAGTTGGTCAAGGTGTCGGCGCCCAGGCTTTCCGACCCCGGCAACACGATGGCGTCGCTGATCTGCTCGGAGGTAAGCCCCAGATAGGTGGTGTGCTCGAAAGCGATGCCCAAAAGTGCGTTGAGGTCGGACAAGACATCGATGGGGTATCGCGGGAAGTCGGCGAAGCCGTCGTATTCGTGGGTGTAGACGTCGGTGGGGTACAGATCAGCCGGTCCGGCTCCGGTGAACGTGATGCCCAGGCTCGGCAACGTCGGATGCGCATTGTCCGGCAGGTTGAAACGTTCCACGAGGCCACCGTTGGGCGCGCTCACATCGCCGATCAGCACGAAGTGGACGTCGTCGCTGGGTACACCCTGGCTTGCGAGCTTGCTCTGCAACAGCGATTCGATGATCGCACTCTGCGAGTAGCCGAAGACCACGGCGGGGTTTTCGGCGCTCAGATTCCCGCCGCGAAATTGAGTCAAAATCGTTGTGTCCAGGATCTTTTCGCCCTCGGCGACGGAATCATCGAGCGTTCCGCCGAAAGGACCGAAGAACGGGTAGAGCTCTTCGGGGGTGGTCACGACCTGCGTCGTGCCGGTAAAGCCGCGTGGCGCCAAGTACAGGGCGTCGGCGGCATCCGCGTAGGCCGGGCCCGGAGTCGTCAGGCCGCTGCCACCGACGATGAGAGCCGTGCCGTCGCCCAGTGCGGAATCAGCCGTGTCCACGCTGGCCGGCTTCACCGCGACTCCTGGACCAGGAGGTGGGGGAGCGGCCAGTACGCCGATCAGGCCCACACCTGTGACCAAGCCGGCAGCGATTCCGGCGCGGTACTCGCCACCCATCGGCTCACGCTCGGGCGACGAGCCGCGAAATGATCGGCGTCGACGGCGACAGCGGCGTCGAGGCGAACTTCGCCTTGATGCCCTTGACCCAGCGCCGGCAGCGTTCGGTGAGCTGGTAGTCGTCGGTCTGCAGATGCCCGCGGGTGACCAGCACGCCGAGTTGAGCGCCCTCGCAACGTAAGTCTCCGGGTGCGGCGACACGCATGTAGAAGGCTTCGGACCCGTCGTTGACCGAGGCCCAGTCGCTGGCGGTACGTGCAAAGGAGACGCGCCCGTCGTCGTCGATGCGCCACACGCCGGTGCGCGGCGTCGCGGTGAAGATCTCGATATCCGGCGAGGTCTCCGCGATCACCACCTGACCCCAGACCTCGTCTTCGCCGTAGCCGCGTTCCCAGCGCGAGTTGATCTCCTCGATGTCGAGCTCGTAGTCGACATCCAGGTACTCGAGCAGGTGGAAGAGGAACAGCGGCATGTCGGCGTAGGCCTCGGTGGTCAGATTCGTCATCGGGCTGGCGCCGCTCAGGCGCGGGTTCACCTCGCCGAGGTAGAGCTCGTCGGTGTCCAGGTCGTGCAGCAGGTCCACCTCGAAATAGCCGCGGTAGCCCTCGCGGCTCAACACGTCACCCACTTTCCGGACCATTTCTCGCGCCGTGTGCGTCTGGTCCGGCGGCAGCACGTCGCGCCAGATGTCGTTGCCGCACCAGCCGCCCTTGCGCGGAGTCAGCTCCGGATACCCGACGAGGCTGGTCATTGCGGGCCCGATCACGGTGCCGTAGCGGGTCACGGTGCCCTCGATGCACACTTCGACGTTGCGGATCCGCTTCATCACCTTGAGGTCTTGCTGCCCGGCGAGCTCGTCGGCGTGTTGGTCCCAATCGCTGTGACCGCGCACAAAGAACGTCGCGCTGCCGGCGTCGCCGTAGGCGGCCTCGACCACGAGGTCATCGCCCAGCCCGGCATTCTGCGCCAGCGCCACCAGCTCGTCGTAGGAGCCGGCTCGCCCGATCACGTGCGGCACGCTCGGCACGCCGGCTTCGTCGGTCAGGCGCGTCATGACGATCTTGGAGCCCAGGCGGTGGCTTAGCTCCCAGGGCGGATGCATGACCTCCAGACCCGCCTGGCGCGCCAGAACCTGAGTCTCTTCGTCGAGCATCACAAAGCAGGCCTTGCCGCCCGGCGCGCGCTGCGCGATGAACTCCAGTGTCTCGGGATCACGCAGAAGGTGATTGCACACATCGCCCATGGACCCGAAATCAATGCGGTCGCGCCGCCGGGGCAAGAACACGCGCGGATGCTGACCGTCGAACGACTCGAAATAGGTCAAGTAGAAAAAGTTCCGCACCCAGCGGTCGATGCCGAGCAAGTTGAACGGGGTCGGCGAGATGAAGTACAGCGGCACGGTGTTGGTGTGAAAGAACGCCCTGATGTCGGAGAGGCCGTTGAGGAGCCGCCGCGGCTCGGGCCCGCCGGGGTGCGCGGTCACGCTGCCCGCGGCGACGTCGACGCCCGGGACCGGAGCGCGGGCGAGGGCGCTGCGGTCAGCGCGACGGCGGTGAGCTCACATGCTGTCATGGCACAAGTCTGCACCGGCTCGCCGCAGCCCGGATCTCGTTTCGGCCGATCAGGCGGGCAGGTAGTCGGGCTCGTTGCCCGGTTTCCACTTGATGTTGCAGCCGATGCTGGGGATCTGGTCGCCGGGCACCGGCCGGCCGGCCAGCACCGCCTGAACGGCCCGGTCGAGGTCGTCGCCGGTGACCGGCTGATCGTTACCCGGGCGGCTCGCGTCGAACTGGCCGCGGTAGGCCAGCTTGCGGTCTTTGTCGAACAGGAACAGGTCCGGGGTGCAGGCGGCCCGGAACAGGTGGGCGACGTCCTGGCTCTCGTCGAACAGGTAGGGAAAAGTCCAGCCGTTCTGCTCGGCGAAAGCCGGCATGCGGTCCGGGGCGTCCTGCGGATAGGCGGCGACGTCGTTGGCGTTGATCGCCATGACCGCCAAGCCCTGGTCCATCCATTGGCGGGCCCGCCGTCCCAGGGTGGGTCCGATGTGGATCACGTAGGGGCAGTGGTTACAGACGAAGGCCACCAGCAGGCCCGCGGCGTCGGCGACGTCGGCCGGCTCGTGCAGCGTGCCGTTGGCGTCGGGGAGCCGAAAGTGGGGCAGGGAAGTGCCCAGGGGGAGCATCGTGGAGTGAACGGCAACCATG
>NZ_VYIK01000469.1 GCF_008709575.1 Mycobacterium sp. | reverse complement strand
TCTCAACCGAATAACTGAACCGGAAAACCCCATCGTCAAACGAAAACGAATTCGGCGTACCCGACACCGTCTGCGGATACGGCTCAGCCAACGTCTCCAGGTTGGCGGTGTTGATGTTGGCGCCCACCGGCGGCTGATCGGTGTTCGCCACCAGCGCCGTGGCTCGCGATGAACCGGTGATGTCGTTGTTGGACATGAAGGACCAGTTGATCCAGCTGATCTCGTGCTGGTTAGCCAAGTTCTCGAATTCTTGGTCACCGGTACCGGCCCATCCGAATTCGCTGACCACGACCGGGACGTCATGGGAGTTCCCGTATGCCTGGGCGCGATCCAGGACCACATTCTCCAGCGCCGAGCACCCGAAGTTGGAGCTGAACAGCACTTGCGTGAGGCAGTAGTCCTCCGGCGTCAACACGATGTGCGAGTAGGGCACTGTGCCTACGTCGACGGGAGACAGCTCGTCTTCGAAGACGAGATTGGGTTCGGTCCACACCGGGGTGGTCGGGTCGACGGCCCTGATCGCCGCCGTCACCTGGTCGAAGAACGGGGTCAGCTCTGCGGCGCCGAAGCCGGGGCTGCCCAGCGGGATCAGCGGCCACGAAAAGC
>NZ_VYIK01000468.1 GCF_008709575.1 Mycobacterium sp. | reverse complement strand
GGCGGGTCAAATGATCCAGAGCGGCCGCGGTCACATCGCTGATCGGCGTCTTATTGTCCGGCGCGGTGACATGACCGACACCGGGTTGCCGTCGACGAACTTCAGCGGGTCGGTGTAGCCGGGCGGCACCAGGATCCCGCCGAAATGCATCAGCGCACAGCGCGAGAAGCGTTGTCTCCTGGCCGCCGTGCAATGTCTGCGACGATGTGAACGCCGCGTATGCCTTGTCGGCGAGCTTGCCCTGCGCCCACAGGCCACCGAGCGAATCGATGAAAGTGCGGAATTGCGCTGCGGGAGAGCCGAATCGGGTCGGCGAGCCGAAGATCACCGCATCAGCCCACACGATATCGTCACCGGCGCGCCGGCGGCCTCGCCGGCGGCGGCGACACGCCGGGCCATCGCCGTCCCATGACCGGCGGCCGAGTAGTAGATCACCGACAATTTCGCCATGCGTGCTCCAATCGGTTCGGATGACACGATCTTTGCCTGCCAGGCCTGGTCGCCCGCCGGGCCGGTCGCAGTCACCGGGATATACCCGATGTGCTGCAATGACGTGATGAGTCCCCACAACGACGCACACTATCTCGCCGAGATCGCCGCGATCGAAC
>NZ_VYIK01000467.1 GCF_008709575.1 Mycobacterium sp. | reverse complement strand
CACCGCGCAGAAGCCCTTCTCTTCGATCAGCCACTTGGTGATCTCGGCCCGGGCCTGATAGAACTCCTGAGTGCCGTGCGAGCTCTCACCGATCAGAACGAGTCGAGCGTCGCCGATCAACCGGGACAACACCTCTCGCGGCGGCACGCCGCCGGGTGCGTCGACGGCGACCCGCCGGATGACCTCGGCGGCAGTTTCTTGCCGGACTTCAACCAGAGTCGGGCCGGTCGTCGGGGCGGCGAGCAGATCCCGGACTTCCTGATCGCTGACTTGGCTGAAGTCCCAGTATGATTCGCCGACCGCGAGGAACGGGGTCGGCATGCTCGCACAGACCATGTCGTCGACGAGCCCGGCGAATCCCCGGCAGGTGGACTCGGGTGCCGCCGGCACTGCGATCACGATCTGCGCGGGCTCGGCCTCGCGTAGTGCCTGCACCGCGGCGAGCATGCTGGCACCGGTGGCCAACCCGTCGTCGACGAGGATAACGGTCTTGCCGGTGAGGTCGACCGGAGGGCGACCATCCCGATAGGTGGCCTCGCGCCTGGCCAGTTCTCGCCCTTCGCGTTCCGCGATCTCGCGCAGCTGCGCAGGGGTGATCCGCAGGCCCC
>NZ_VYIK01000466.1 GCF_008709575.1 Mycobacterium sp. | reverse complement strand
CACCGCGCAGAAGCCCTTCTCTTCGATCAGCCACTTGGTGATCTCGGCCCGGGCCCGGTAGAACTCCTCGGTGCCGTGCGAGCTCTCGCCGATCAGGACGATTGTGGCGTCGCCGATCAACTCCGACAACACCTCGCGCGGCGGCACACCCCCGGGCGCGTCGACAGCGACCCGCCGGATGATCTCGGCGGCACTTTCTTGCCGGACTCCGACCAGCGCCGGGCCGGTCGTCGGGGCGGCGAGCAGATCCCGGACTTCCCGATCGCTGACTTGACGGAAGTCCCAGTAGGATTCGCCGACCGCGAGGAAAGGGGTCGGCATGCTGGCGCAGACCATCTCGTCGACGAGCCCGGCGAAGGCCCGACAGGTGGACTCGGGTGCCGCCGGCACTGCGATCACGATCTGCGCGGGTTCAGCTTCGCGCAGTGCCTGGACCGCCGCGAACATGCTGGCGCCGGTGGCCAGCCCGTCGTCGACCAAGATGACGATCTTGCCGGTGACATCGACTGGCGGGCGACCATCCCGATAGGCGGCCTCGCGTCTGGCCAGTTCGCGCCCTTCGCGTTCCGCGATCTCGCGCAGCTGCGCAGGGGTGATCCGCAGGCCCC
>NZ_VYIK01000465.1 GCF_008709575.1 Mycobacterium sp. | reverse complement strand
GTGATCACCGTCGCCACCATGCCGGCCAGCGCTGTCGTCGCGATCCGGGCCGCTCGAACAGCGCGACCACGCACCGTCTGATGCTAACCGGATCGCCTGACGAAAACGAGATTGTCCCGGGTCTCGTAGAAATTGAGGTGGCGGTCCCCCGCTCGTGACCTGCCGTGTGGTAGGTCTCGGGCGTTCCACTACAAACACCAGGAGAAGGGGACCGTCATGAAGAAGAGTAGCCAGAACCGTGCCGGCAGCGTGAGCATTCCCGCGATTCCGGAGCGGGTCAGCGTGGCGATGGCCGAGATCGCCGAGAACATGAAAGAAGGCCTGTTGGCGCTGGCTGTCGGCGCGGGCCTGCAGGTCATGCAGACGCTGATGGAGGCCGACGTGACCGCGCAGGCCGGGCCCAAGGGCCGCCACAACCCGAACCGCACCGCGGTGCGCCATGGCCACGAACGAGGCTCGGTGACCTTGGGTGGGCGGCGGGTGGCGGTGAGCCGGCCGCGGGTGCGCGCCGCTGACGGGTCCGGGGAGTTGCCAGTGGCCTGCTATGAGCTGTTTTCCTCCACCGAGATCCTGGGGCAGATGGCGATGGAGAAGATGCTGGCTGGGTTG
>NZ_VYIK01000464.1 GCF_008709575.1 Mycobacterium sp. | reverse complement strand
CGCTGGCACCGTCGAGGCGAGCCGCGCCGTCCGCCGCGAGCTGACGCAGTTGCGCCTCGGTAAAAGAACGAGCCATCGATATCTCCCATCGTTGCGGTCGTTGTCACCACCGTATCGGCTAGCGGCTGCATGGTCCACGGCCCGACCGACTTGACCCGGTGTCATAGGCCCGTGACGGCGACGAGAACGAGCGAGACCTCGCGGATGAGGGCACGGATCAGCCTGCGGTTGTGCGCCGGGCGGGGCCGCTAGCGGTGCTTTGTCGGCGCCGCAGACCTGGATCGCCGCGGCCTCGGCGCTGCGCCGGCTGGGACGGGAACGCCGTGGCGTCGCGTTAGCGCGTCTGCCCGGCGCGGTGCCACCCTGTCATCCGGCCATCGATCGACGTGAGAACTGATGACCGGAAACAGCGAGTTGCGCGAGCAGGTTCGGGCCCACTACGCCGCTGCGGCAAGCGCGGTGGCCGCGGGCGGCAATAAGGAGGACACCCTTGCCGCGGAGAGCCGCTGCGGGCCGCGCGGCTCGGTCGGATGCCCTGGTCCTCTACAGCGCGAACGAGCAATCGGGGCTGCCGCCGAGGCCATCAAGGCAAGCATGGGCACCGGCAACCC
>NZ_VYIK01000463.1 GCF_008709575.1 Mycobacterium sp. | reverse complement strand
ACGAAGCCAAACAACCAAAAACCACCGGATCCAGCCCTTTACGGGGGTCCGCATCACAGATAAGGAAACCCCGATGAACAACCTCTACCGTGAGTTAGCGCCGATCACCCAAGCAGCGTGGGCTGAAATCGAATTGGAGGCGTCGCGGACCTTCAGACACCATATCGCGGGCCGCCGCGTCGTCGACGTCAGCGGTCCGGGCGGGCCCACCATGGCGGCGGTCGGCACCGGCCGGCTGCTGGACGTGGCCGCTCCCGCCGACGGCGTCGTCGCGCACCTGCGGGCCAGCAAAACCGCTTGTACGGCTTCGGGTTCCGTTTACTTTATCGAGGTCGGAGATTGACGACGTGGAGCGCGGTTCGAAGGATTCGGACTGGGACGCGATCAAGAGCGCGGCCGAGAAGCTCGCGTTCGCCGAAGACCGGGCCATCTTCGAAGGCTATCCGACGGCGTCGATCGAGGGCATCCGAAGCGCCAGCTCCAACCCGCCGCTTACACTGCCCGAAGACGTCCGCCAGATTCCCGACACGATCAGCCAGGCGCTGTCCGCGCTGCGGCTGGCCGGTGTCGAAGGACCGTACTGCGTTTTGCTGCCGGCCGATGTCTACACCA
>NZ_VYIK01000462.1 GCF_008709575.1 Mycobacterium sp. | reverse complement strand
CAGCCCTGAGCCGACGCCGCCGGGGGGGCCGCCCCGGCAAGCACAGCAGCGCAAAACACCCACCCGGTCACCACCGCCGGGCCACCGAACCGAACACCAAGACGTGCGATCATGCGTAAAAAATGCCCATCCACGGCCCACCCCAAACACGAAATTTCCCACACTCAACAGCAGGCGCCGAGGATTTAGTTACCACGTGTCAGGCCGGATTGGTGGTAGGCGCGCGGGTTTCACGTAACCCGGAGCCGAAGCGTTTCGGTCAAGCTGCGCCGACTGCCTACCGCCCAGCCTTAACTTTCGCCGGAATCCCGTTGAGCCGCAGGCGCCCAGGCCGCGTTACCGAGATGCGGTGCCTTCGGCCTACGACGGTTCGGAATCCCTTCGGAAGTCGTGTGGGTCAATTCACGTGCTGAATTGACCATCTGGTTACGTGCGTTCAGCTGCCGAAGCCGCCGCCGGGGGAGGCCACCGTCGAGGACGGTCGTCCGCCGGTGCCCAGGTGGTTGGCGGCGAAGTCGGCACCCTGGTCGATGATGGCCGCGTCGCCGGCGTAGCTCTTGTGCGCGGCGAAGTCGAGCCCCTCGGAGCACACCGGGTCCTCGGGGACGCAGA
>NZ_VYIK01000461.1 GCF_008709575.1 Mycobacterium sp. | reverse complement strand
CGTCACCTCAGGGCTGCCGTACAGTGCTCCCCGCGAATGCGGGGGTGATCCGCCTACGCGGACGCAAGGAGGCACGATGACCACGTGCTCCCCGCGAATGCGGGGGTGATCCGAATTCACCGGCCCCCCCCGGACGCCACCTAAAAGTGCTCCCCGCGAATGCGGGGGTGATCCCCGATCACACCCAGAGAGGTAGCCCAGCTCGTCGTGCTCCCCGCGAATGCGGGGGTGATCCTGGCAGCCCGCGCCGCGCCACACACTAACCTACGTGCTCCCTCCCCGCGAATGCGGGGGTGATCCCCACACACCCAGTCGCACACACAATCTTGATAAGTGCTCCCCGCGAATGCGGGGGTGATCCCTGAAAGTAAATGACGTTATCGCCGCGCCGGATGTGCTCCCCGCGAATGCGGGGGTGATCCCCCAGCAAAATCATGTCCGCCCGGCGGCTAGCCGTGCTCCCCGCGAATGCGGGGGTGATCCCAAACCATTACAAGTGACGCAAACCACACACCCGTGCTCCCCGCGAATGCGGGGGTGATCTCAAAGCGATATCTCTGCCCGTCGAGCAGGGGCGGCGCACCGGCCACTAGGCTTTGGCCTCGTGTCCAC
>NZ_VYIK01000460.1 GCF_008709575.1 Mycobacterium sp. | reverse complement strand
ACGGCAATTCGATCACCGTGGAAGACTGCCGCATCTCGACCTGGGCGCGGTTATGGGGCAAACGGATCGCGTTGTTCAGTCCCGGCATGCTGGTGGCCGCTCTGGAGCGGGAATGCAGCGCCGCCGGCGGGCAGCTCTCACGCGCGGGCACACGCACCACCGCGATGTCTCAGCACTGCCTGTGCGGTGCACGTGTGGCCAAAACACTGGCCCAACGCACCCACAACTGCCGCGAGTGCGGGCTGTGCGCCGACCGCGACATCGTGTCGGCCACCCTGGCGGCTTGCGTAGAGTTCACCGACCCCGACGATCCGCGGACCGCGACCGTCGACTACCGACTTGCCCACGCCCTCCGGGCGGGGTTGGCCTCCCAGCAAGAGTGGGAGGGTTCAGTCAACCGGCACCAGTCACCGCCATCACCAGATGCTGGATCGGCCAGGACCGGCAGCCACCACCTGGTGGCCTCTGCTGAACAAGCGGCACCCGGCCTACCCCCCAAACAGACCACGCCCACCGCGTGGACGTCGCGGGACCAGCCGAAAACAACCAGCACCCACGCTGATTGGCGCCGCATGACCCATTACGGGTCAACGCGTAGGTGGCCGGCTTCTCG